>CAVBQN010000032.1:0-19550 GCA_963597545.1 Fusicatenibacter saccharivorans | reverse complement strand
CCCTAGAGGGGAAGGTGCCCCGAAGGGGCGGATAGGGCACAGGCGGTATGAAAGACAGATGAGGAAAGTGGAGCGGTGGCGGCACATATGGGAAAACCGTGAGTCCCTCACCGCGAATGGCAAAGATTTCTCGCTTCGCTCAAAATGACGATACGGGAGTCTCCTAGTCTCTTAGTCTCCTAGCTCCTAGCCACACATTTTGCACCCGTAAAACCTGTTCCCCCCTCAACCCGAGCCCGCTCCCCCTTCGTATTTTCTCCCACCACATTTCCCAATTTCCTTCCCCCATGTGATATAATAGGAAAAGCGACTATGAACGGCTTTTATTTTTGACATACAATGCAAAAATATTTTTTAGAGTCGGCACCTGCCGGCTCCGACAACTGAATAGGAGGTTCTATCCATTTTGGCAAAAGCAAGATTACAAATCATTCCATTAGGAGGCCTTGGAGAAATCGGGAAGAACATGACTGTATTCCGTTACGGCGACGAAATTATCGTAATCGATGCAGGCATGGCATTCCCAGAAGAAGACATGCTCGGGATCGACATCGTCATCCCGGACTTTTCGTACCTCATCGAACACAAAGACGAGATCAAAGCCATCCTCATCACCCACGGACACGAAGATCACATCGGGTCCCTTTCCTACCTGCTTCGCGAAGTGAACGCCCCGGTCTACGCCACACGCCTCACCTGCGGCCTCATCGAAGGCAAACTCAAAGAAGCACACATCACAAACTACGACCTGCACACCGTCAAACCCGGTGACGAATTCAAAACAGGCCTTTTCAAATTCGGCTTCTTCCACGTCTGCCACTCCATACCGGACTCCTGCGGCATCTACCTGCGCACCCCGGTCGGCACCATCGTCCATACCGGCGACTTCAAATTCGACCACTCTCCGGTCGACGGCGAACTCACCGACATGTACAAGCTCGCCGAGCTCGGCCACAGAGGCGTCCTGTGCCTTCTCGCCGACTCCACGAACGCACAGAATCCCGGCTACACCCCTTCCGAAGCCATCGTATCCAAGTCCCTCATGAGCGCTTACGCCGATGCCAAAGGCCGCATCATCCTTGCCACCTTCGCATCGAACGTCTCCCGCATCCAAATGGCCGTCGACGCAGCAGTCGCTAACAAAAGAAAAGTCTGCGTCTTCGGCCGCTCCATGGTGAACGTCGTCGGCATCGCCCAAGAGCTCGGCTACCTCAAAGCCCCGGAAGGTACCTTCATCGAGCCGGAAGAGCTTGGCCACTACAGAGACGACCGCCTCTGCATCCTGACCACCGGCAGTCAGGGCGAACCGATGGCCGGCCTCTCCCGCATGGCCGACGGCTCCCACCGCCAGGTCCAGATCCACGCAGGCGACACCGTCATCATCTCCGCCTCCCCGATCCCTGGCAATGAGACCAGCGTCGGCCGCACCATCGACAGCCTGATGCGCCTCGGCGCCCACGTCGTCACCAGCACCACCACCCGCGTCCACGTATCCGGCCACGGCTCCCAGGAAGACCTGAAGACCATGCTCTCCCTCGTCAAGCCGAAATACTTCATCCCCGTCCACGGCGAACACCGCATGCTCGTCAGCCACGCAGAACTCGCAGAAAGCCTCGGCGTCGAAAAGAAAAACATCCTGATCGGCGAAAACGGCACCCTCTTCGAATTCACCAGCCGCGGCGGCAAGATCAATCCGCAGCGCGTCCAGGCCGGCCCCGTCTTCGTCGACGGCCTCGGCGTAGGTGACGTAGGAAACATCGTCATCCGCGACCGCCAGCAACTCGCCCAGGACGGCGTCGTCATCGTCGTCATCGCCCTCGAAAAGGGCAGCAACCAAGTCTTAGCCGGCCCCGACATCGTCTCCCGCGGCTTCGTCTACGTGAGAGACAGCGAAGCCCTCCTGACCGAAGCCAGAGAACGCATCGAGTCCGTCCTTGACCGCTGCGAAGCCGGCAACGTCTCCGAATGGAACGCCATCAAGACCCAGGTGAGAGACGCCCTCGGCAAATACTTCTTCGACCGCACCAAGCGCCGTCCGATGATCTTGACCATCATCCAGGAAGTGAAATAAATGGCAATAAAAAATCCTTCAGCTCTATGCTGAAGGATTTTTTTATTGACTTACCCGCCAAAGGGCATGGGCCTACCCTGTACATGGCCTTCATGTATCCAACGATACACCTTTGACCACCTTGATATCCTTGATACCATAATAATGACAAAGTCCCCCCTTTGTCACCCCATTATCAAAATCAACAAAGAAGACATGGCGCAGCGCTCTATTTTTCATTTCGATCGGTGGAAGCTCCACCACCTCCATAGAGCCTGCTTTTCTCTCAATATACTGAATTCGCTCAGCCTGCGCCTGTGTCATCGCCAGAGATACCATGACCGCCGAAACCGCCAAAAATCCCCCCAGAACGACACTTCCCATTTTCAATATGCGGCCAGTCGTACCAGCAAATGCACTCTTCATTTCCGGCATATGCAAAATGGCCAGTGTCCCTACAAGAATAAAGCACACCGAGCTGAAAGTGGCACGCGCAGGAAAAGTGGGTGCTGCGATCATGACAAAATTATTAAAAGCAGCTAGCAAAAAGCAAGCTGCGGCAAACCGCACTGCCGGATACGCCATACATACATCTTTGGCCTTTACGCTCTTCAATACTCGCCCAGGAATCCCCATCGACTGCTTTGCCAAGCAGAAGACCAGGCACACTCCGCCAAGGTATATCACCATTTCTTCCAAGCCGGACATCGTATGTGCAAACTGCGCCACCGTCTTTGCACGTGTCACATGAAGCGGTGTCAGTACATGAGCGATCAGGAATTCCGTCAAGGAAGAAGCCAGCCACCCGCCAGAAAAATAAGAAATCAGCATCAGTGCGATCAGCCCCAAAATAACGATCTGACCTACACTGATATGCACGGAGGTCCTCTCGAACGTCTCTCCTTTTTCTTCCGAAAGCTGCAGCTTCAATGCCGTCCATACCAGATAAAGCAACAGGAGTACCGGCAGTATATAAAGGATCATCTCTCCGTTACCGGCGAACTGATTTCCGATATGGATCAGGATACCCTTACCGGACCCCTGTTCCCCATAACGCACATAGTTTCCGGGAGCTGCTAATATTCCTACAAACCCCAAGAACGAGGCAACCATACCAATCGGCATCCAAGCCTTTAACATCTTTTTCTTCCAGCAATACGCTGTGATCAAAAAAGTCAGCGTAACCACCGTCACCGCCAGATTTTCCACTGACCATCCGGCCAAAATGCCCATAAAAAACATAACGGCAGCGATACCACGCTTCCAATGAAGCTGCCCTGCCAAATACAAATTATATGGCAATAAAAACGCAGCAACGCAAAGCCCTGACCACAAGTAAACCGTGGACCCACTCTTCCACACAGCCACTTCCCCAAAATGAGGCAAAACCAGCCACAGCAAAAATGCAGTCAGTCCCAAAAGCCCAGAGGATCGGCCAATGGACACCCTTCGTATCGCATGAAAATACAAAAGTACAGTAAACGCTGTAAAAACAAACGCATTCGCTATATCGAACCAGATCTTTCCCAACCATAAGAACAGATCCAGACCAAATACCGTCACCATGCGTCCGCCATGAGTCAGATAATGATTCCACATAGACTGCAGTACATCAGAGAATGAATTGACATGCTGCATCGTTCCCCATACCAAAGAATAATCATAGTCATCTCGATGGATCGGCATGAGAACATTCAACAATAACATAAACAAAAACACTGCCGCCAAAATCGCCCACGAGCGCATCTCATTTTTCTTTTCCATAGTATGTTCCTTACCACCCAAATCTTGCCGGAAAACAGACCCTATTCTTTTGATCCGTCTTCCCGACCATATGTATCCGAATCTCTTTGTGTGACCCGTTCTTCCAATGATACAGCCCCCCTGTAGATCATCTTGTGACCATTCATCTCATCGATCAGATATGAAGGCCGATTTTTGCTTTCATTGAAAACACGCCCCAGATACTCGCCTATGATCCCCAATGCCAGAAGCTGTACGCCACCCAAGAAGAGCACGACCGTGATCAGCGTAGGGTATCCGGCCACCGGATCCCCATAGATCAATGCATTCGCCAAGACATAGATCATATACAAAATAGCCAATATAGAAACCACCACGCCCATCATAGATGCCAGACGAAGCGGTGCCGTAGTAAAAGAAGTGATCCCTTCCAGTGCCAGATTCATGAGAGACCAGTAATTCCACGTAGTTTTCCCCGCTGCACGCGGCTCCACATGAAAAGGGATCTCTTTCTTCTTGAAGCCTACCCAAGTAAAAAGCCCCTTGGTATAACGCTCCCTCTCTCGCATCAGACGAAGCGCCGCCACACAGCGCATATCCAGCAACCGGAAATCCCCCACATTACGCTGAATCTCCGTCCGGCTCGATTTCTGCAAAAGATAATAAAAGAGATTCGTCAGCTTCCCCTTGACATATCCCTCATCCTTCCGATCCGTTCGCTTGGCGCAAACATCCTCATAACCCTCTCGCCAATACCTCAGCATTTCAGGAATTAACTCTGGCGGGTGCTGCAGATCAGCATCCATGATAATGACAGCATCCCCATCTGCATAATCCAGCCCTGCCAGCATAGCCGACTCTTTTCCAAAATTTCTAGAAAAACTGATATAGGATACCTTCGGATCCTCTTCTGCCATTTGCTGAATCATCGACAGCGTGCTATCCCGACTGCCATCATTGATAAAAAGAAGCCGAAATGAGCAATCCTCTATAGCGGAAAGCACTTCGTTCACTCTTTGATGGAATTGTCTGAGTACCTCCTCTTCATTAAAGCAAGGTACTACGATTGTGATCTGATTCATATATACCTCTTGGGACTTCGTAACATATTACATCCGCTCATTACCATCCACAAACCAGTAGACAGTTTTAGAAAAACGATTCGCATACTTGATATCTTCTACCGTCAAAATATCTTTGGGCGTATTGATGAACAGAACTATATCTGGCTGAAAATTTTCCAATAACTGATAAAACCTATCATGTACAGATTGTAAATATTTTCGCCTACCCGAATGGAGCCCCAATTCATCGAACTTTTTTCTGTAATACGGGCATACTTGTCTGTAAGCATCTGAATACATAAGCTCTACTTCGCAGCCTAAAGACTCCAGACTCTTCTGAATATGTAGAATTTTCTCATTTACAGAAAAAAATGCTCAGTAATACTTTCATTTGAATCTCTCCAATAAATTCTCCCAAGTATCCCAAATCTTTTCCGGTGCATACGCTTTCATAGCAATGTGCGCCTGCTTGCCCATAGCAACGCGCAGATCTCTATCCGACATAAGTTTACGCAACTTATCACGGAAATCATCTACACCATCTTCGCAAAGATATCCATCCACACCATCTGTGATCAATTCATTCACACCACTGCAATTCTTATATCCAATCGCCGGAAGTCCCATACTCATGCCTTCAGCCAACGACATACCGAATCCTTCATAGGCACTCGGAAACGCAAAAACATCCCCTGCTTTCAGAACAGACTCCACATCATCCGTCGTTCCTTTTAGAAAGACTTGATTCTCCAGCTTATTCTTCGAGATCATCATCTGCAACTCTTTATAGTATGCTTTCCCATCGACTCCCCCCCAGAGCTCGACTGTCCAATTCGGAAAATCTTTTGCCAATCCGGCAAACGCCTCGATCAATAAATGCGGCCTTTTATGGCCTTTCGCCAGTCTTCCGGTAAAAACGATCTTGTAGGTATCCTTTTCTACAGATAAATCTGCTTGCTCTTCATATTGAGGAATCGCATTCCCGATAACCACTGTCTTTACCTTTGGCAAATGCTCTTTTATCGGCCGTTCAAAGGAAGGCACCAGCACTTGGACGACTGCGCTCTTTTCCAATGCGGGGAGCTCTTCTTTCGGGCACGTCTGGAAATAATCTGCTGTATCCCCATGGCTCATTGTGATAACAGGAATTTCCGTCTTTAAATCGCAAAGCAGTAATTTACTTGCCGCTGACTGAAAAGAAACAATCATATCTGGTTTTACCGACTTTAATACATCCCCTAAATTATCCAGCAAAAAAGAGGATTCAAACTGATCATTCACACTTCTGGCTTTTTGCTTATCAAAAGTCCTGAAGAACTCTCGTTTTAATTTCAAATGCCATGGATAAGCAATGGATTTCCCCTTATAATGGCGAACATCAAAAGTAAAAATCCCCTTATCAATAGGATAAAAGAATTCTCCAGTTTGAATATCACTATAGACTAATGAAACTTGATGACCACGCCTTTTCATTTCATTGGCAAAGCTGGATGCCACCTTTTGCATACCACCGCTATAGCCAACCATCTTCGCCAAATTTACTAATAATACATTCATATTATAATCCCTCGTAATGAATTAAAATAAAAAGTCAAGTGTAGTGATTCTTATAGAGCGCTGTAATTTGATATCTGTTCATAATAGGTGCTTATGAATATCTGGCGCAGAGAATATGAAAGTTAGGGAAATACGAAATGTCTGCCGATTACTTCGCCATTGTATTTACATGATATATCACGTTCAAATGGATTCATCAAAAGGACAATGACGCTCGAACTCACAGAAACATTTCCCAATAATGTGTAACAAAGTGGCAGATTATGAGCAGTGAGGAGGCGTTAACCTTATTATTGCTGCTCTATGAGGCAAAGTGGTTTAAGATGGCTACACAGGACTCGATTACAAGAAAAGCTACTTATCGGATCGAGATAATTCAAAGAATCCATAACTTTTAACATTTCCAAACTGGAAAAGTAGATCTATTTCCTTTTATTTTGTAAATCATAAAGCTTTAGATACTTAAGCATAGTATAAAAGCCATGTGCAAAGCAAAGATAAATACCGAGCCCGCCATCAAGGAAGCCTCTTCTTAAAACAAACATTTTAAAAAATGCCCCTACACTATGCTGAAAGATGCCTGCCATGGTCGTCCGCTTTCCTTTTTTGTAAGCATCTTCTGCCCAAATCGTCGTGTACAGGCAAAGTTTCCCTTCCCATTCATACCAATCTTTATAGGTATAGTGCGTTACATAACCAGATAAATGTTTTTCTGGCAGCTTGCACTCCGGGTGTTCGTGTACTTTGTTTACCCACACGACCGCTTTTCGCGGGAACAACCGGCACACCTGATCAGGATAGAGTACGCCATAACTGAATATTTTGCCAAAAGCTCCGCTTTTCCTGGTAAAAGCATATTGTGCATCCATTACACCAGACGCAACAATTCTTTTTACTTCCGCAATAACATTCTCATTCAGTCTTTCATCGGCATCGAGATACAGTACCCAGTCCGCGTCTGTCTGCTCCAGTGCGAAGTTTCTTTGGGCAGAAAAATCATTCGTCCATGCGCGGAAGGCCACCTTTGCACCGTGCTCTTTGGCAAGCTCTACCGTGCAATCCGTGCTGCCCGAGTCGATGACCACGACTTCGTCCGTGCATTTCTTCGCGTTTTCTACCACGGAGACGATATTGTCTTCTTCATTACAAGTCAGAATCAGAATAGCGAGTGAGCTCATACTTTTCCTCATTTATTTCAATAACAATCTGATCTTCTCTGCCACGGACGCATCGACTTCATCGAGCAGGGCATAGCGCTTACGGTAGTAGTTTCTCTTTCTCGTCGGGATCTCTTCCATGGTCTTTCTGGCTTCTGTCATCGGGAGCTCATAGAAGCATTTGTCCTCGCAGGGATGACCGCCGGACTCTTCCCAGAAATCAGTGAAACTGGTCTTCAGCTTCTTCTCCATGCGCATGTGGGTATTTGCATAGTAACCGTAGTTCGTCACAGCATAGATATGCACAAGGCCGAGCGCTTTCGCGACTTCCTGCGTCACGTGAAGGATGAAATTCTTCGTGCGGTAGGAGTGGTAGCGGCGGGTAACTTTTTTGACCAGATCCTTCGCGTTCTCTACATTCGGCCCCTGCATCGCACCGATCCAGAGCGACATGTCTCCTTTTTTATCTGGCGATATCCAGAACATGATCCGGTAAAGCATGACATCATCCAGATGCAGTACAACGGAAAGAAGTCCTTCTTTCCGTTCTCCTGGATTGAAGGAAAGCTCAAAGCGCAGACTTCCGATTTCATCCTTACTTTCCCAAAGCGTGTATGGGTTTTCCCCATACAGTCCCAGGAAAACGTCTTTCTTGAAGTATTTCTCCATAAAACCCATATGCTGTTCCAAGATCTCCACGCGTTCATCAAAGGTAGAGTTTCTATAGAAAAAGGCGCGTCGGCTGTTCGTAGACGAATGGATACTCTTCCGCAACCTTTGCCAGCAGTTCATTCTGATGGAAAAACTGATGAATCTTCTTCATGCGGCCATTATTCAAAAGGCAGCGCGCGACGAAGACGACGCAGCGCTTCACTTCGCGCGGGTTTTCCATATTGTAAATCTTTTTTCCTAATTCGATATAGTCCAACTTGTCATCACCCTTTGGTATTCGCTGCCTGTAGGCAGACTATTGCTATTTTATCTTTTTTAATTTTACTCTATTATCCGTAGAATGACAAATAAAAAGCCCTGCCTCTACGCAGAGCTTTTGTTTTATAATACTCGTTACACGATTTTTCTTACGGGAAGGTTTTCTCCATGCCCGAGAGTTATTCCTATTTCTTATACTTGAAATATCCGCCCTGGTCGAGGAAGTCAACGTACTCTTTGACGGCCTGTTCCATATCGGTGAATCCTTCGTCGTAGCCGGCTGCGAGGAGGTTCGTGAGATCGGCTTCAGTGAAATTCTGGTATTTCCCTTTCAGAACTTCCGGGAAGTCAACGTACTCGATCTCGCCTTTACCCATAGCCTTGATGATGGCATTGGCTACTTCATTGTAACTCTGCGCATGGCCAGGGCCGCAGTTGTAGATGCCGGAGGGACCTTTGTGCTGCCAGAACCAGAGGTTCACTTTGACGACGTCTTTGACGTAGACGAAGTCGCGGCGCTGCTCGCCGTCTCCTACAGGTTTTCCCTGAATGTCGCCCCAGCCGCGGAAGAGGCGGGCTTTGCCGGTGGCGTTGATCTGGTTATAGAGCTGGTAGTGAATAGAAGCCATCTTGCCTTTGTGGTGTTCCTGCGGGCCGTAGACGTTGAAGTATTTGAGGCCGACGACCTGGCTCTGGGCTTTCGGCATGACCTGACGGACGTAGCGGTCGAAGGCGAGCTTGGAGAAAGCGTAGGGATTCAGCGCGTCTTCGCATTCGTCGCCTTCGCGGAAGCCGTGTTCACCGCCGCCGTAGGTAGAGGCGGAGGAGGCGTACATCATGGGAATGCGGTGACGCAGGCAGAAGTGCAGAAGAGACTTGGAATATTCGTAGTTCGTGCGCATCATGTAGTTCACGTCGTAGACCATGGTGTCGGAGCAGGCGCCTTCATGGAAAACAACGTCGACGTCAGTGCCGTCGAAGCGGTCGCTCTCGATGGCTTCGAGAAAATCGTCCTTGTGCTGGTAGTCGAGGAATTCGAGTCCACGAAGGTTTTTGTAGTTGAGGCCGTCTTTCAGATCGTCGACGATCAGGATGTCGCTGCGTCCCTGACGGTTCAATGTTTTGACAATGTTGCTGCCGATAAATCCGGCACCACCTGTGACAATAATCATATGTGTGTTCCTCCTTGTAAATAGTAGATAGGGATGAGTACATCAAGGATCAGGAGTGACTGGTAACTGGGCGCGAGCCCGCGGGCACTGGCCAGCAAAGCCAACCTCCGCCCCTTCGGGGCACCTCCTTCCAGAGGAAGGAGGAAGAAGCCAGAGTGGCAAGCATCGCCCGCTTTATACTCAGCGCGTGGCACTGCACCACCATTTCTCATTCGAGCAGAGCTTTCATTCGCAGTCAAAGGGCTAACCCTCTTACCGGTTAAAACCTATTTCTCTTTCTTGAGCGCCGCTATGAGTTCTTCCTGACTGACGGCGTAGGTGCCGAGCTTGGCGACTACGACACCGGCGGCGAGGTTCGCAAGGTAGGCACTGTCCCGCGGGGCAAGACCGCCGGCGATGCCCATGGCGAAGACGGCGATGACGGTGTCACCGGCGCCGGAGACGTCGAAGACTTCCTGCGCTTTGGTGGGGATGTGCTCGATTTCTTCCTCTCTGACAAGGGAGAGACCAGCTTCGGAGCGGGTGACGATGATGCTGCCGAGGTGGAATTTCTTCATCACCGCGCGGGCTGCTTGTTCGACGAGCGCGTCTTCATTGCGGATAGGATCGGTGAGAACGGCGTTGATTTCCTTGAGGTTCGGCGTGATATAGTCCGCACCGGCGTACTTCATCCAGTTCGTCCCTTTCGGGTCGACGATGACAGGCACGTGGTGCGCCTTGCAGGCAGCGATGATGGCCTGGCAGTTTTCTTTCGTACAGACGCCTTTGCCGTAGTCGGAAATAATGAGGCAGTCCAAGCCTTCTTGGATCTTTTGCTGGATGTAATCCAGAAAACGGGCAGCGTCGTCTCCGGTGATGGGCGCAGATTCTTCAAAGTCGAGCCGGAGCATCTGCTGATGCCCGCCGATGATACGGAGTTTCGTCGTGGTCGGACGGTCGGTCTTGATGAGACCTTCGCAGGCGATGCCTCTCTTGTGAAATTTCTCCAGCAGGCTTTTGCAGTGGTAGTCATCGCCCACGAAACCAGCGATGGAAGTCTGGCAGCCGAGGCGCGCCAAGTTGTGAGCCACATTCGCCGCACCGCCGAGTGTCTCCATTTCCGAGCATACGTGGGCGATCGGCACAGGGGCTTCCGGGGAAATGCGGGTGACTTCGCTGTAGTAGTATTTGTCGAGCATGACGTCACCTGCAACGAGGATGCGGCAGCGCGCTGTATGCTCATTCACAAAGTCGTAAAGTTCTTTCTGTTTCATAATGTCCTCTCACAGCGCGATGATGCGGCACTGGTGGTTTCCGCGCTCTCTGGGCAGTTCGCGCGCGGACTTGCCGCCGTAGCGGGCCAGTAGTTCTTCGCTGTATTTCATCACGACATCGACGGGGATATGCTTCATGCAGGCCATATAGTCCTCGCCTTTTTTCGGGCAGTCGTGGATACCGCAGGGGTGGCAGGACTCCGGCGTCTTGATGACAATGTCTTTGCTATCATAGGGGTAGAAGGTCGGCACCGGGCTCGCGCCGAACATGGTGACGATCGGTACATTCATCGCGACGCCGACGTGCATCGGGCCGGAGTCGGTCGTCAGAAAGAGGCAGCAGCGGCGAAGCAGCCCCGCCAGCACGGTAAGACTGACTTTTCCGGTGAAGACATGTACCTTCGGACTGTCTTTTTCTTTCATTTTCTCTATGCATGCCTTGACGATCGCCACATCTGTCGGACCACCCAGAAAGGCGATGTGATAGCCTTCCTGAATGAAGTGGTCGGCACACTCGGCAAAGTAGGCATCAATCCAGCGCTTCGTCATCCAGCTTGCACCGATATTGAAAGCGATGACGCGATCGTCCTCAGCAAATTCTTTCTGCCAGAGGTCGGAGGCTTTCTTTTCCTCTTCGGGCGGCAGCCACATCTCGAGGCCTCTGTCATCGAGCTTCGTGCATCCAGCCGCTTCCTGCAAGACCTTCAAATGGCAGAGCGTCTGGTGCATGACCTTGTCCTTCGGCGTGTCCGCCATCGCCAAGTTTGGCATCCAGTGGTCAAAGAAACGATGGAAGAAGGGCTGCGCGTAACCGACGATGTTCTTCCCGCCGGAAAAAGACGCGATCGCCGAGGCTCTCTCATTGCGATGGTAATTGATCACGAGGTCAAAGTGACGTTTCCGTATCTGCCGGATGAAGCGGATGAGCGCCAGGATCCCCTTGTCTCGCCCGTGCTTGTCGATCAGGATACATTCGTCGATGTTTTCATTGCAGCGCACGAGGTCAGCAAGTATCCTGTCTGTCAGAAGCGCGATGTGGGCTTGCGGATAGTTTGCCCGCAGCGTCCGAAGCGCCGGCGTCACCAGCATGAGGTCACCGATGTGCATCGTATTGATGACGAGAATATTTTTGTATGTGGAAGTCATACACGTTTCCTTTGATTTCATAAATACGCCCGGCATGCTGCCGAACGGCTATGCGTCCTGCTCCGGGCTCTCCTTTTTCCAGTTTTGGCTAAGCACCAGCAGGCACCCTTGAACCAGCCAGAAGCTCTTCATAACGGCACCGTTACCAAAATTATACTCCGTCAACCCCTGCAGCACCAGCGCCAGCGCCGATGCACACATCATCAGGGCATATGGATTTCCTTCCTGCCAGAAGCGCTTGAAAGAGTAACCGATGAAGCAGGAAATCAACGTCATAAAGCCAGCAAAACCGATGAGCCCATTCTCTGCCAGCATCTGCATGAAGTTGTTGTGGGCATGAGCAAGGAGCGGCTCTTTCGCTTCCGGCGAAATGTATTTCTTCTGGTAATTGTCCTTGTACTGCCCCAAGCCAACGCCTGTAACCGGGTGGTCTTTGAACATTTCATACGCGCTGTGCCAGATCAGAAGTCGCTCGTGATTGGACTGGTTTTTGGTATCCGTAATGCTTTGGGCACGCTGCACCACCGGCGGGTATTGGGTAAGCCCTGCACCGACGGCGAGCAGGCAACACAAAATGATCGCAGCCAGCTTTTTTCGCTGCGTGAGATAGTAAAGGAGCAGTAAGAAAATCGTGCAAACTGCTGCCAGCCAGGCACCTCTGGTTCCATTAAATAGCAAAGCCACCGCACATATCAGGAAAGATGCACCAGCCAATCCTCGTTCTCTACATGACCTCTGCTCATTAAAACTAAATGCAAACAACACTGGTAGATAAAGACAGAGCCACCCTGCCAGTGTCATGGGATTCCCGAAAAAGCCTGCAGCGCGTGTATCACCACCGATGCCCTGATATATCGCGCATAATCCACTTAGTGTGATCCCGATAAGTGCAACACTCAATATTTTTTTAGCAGTCTTTACCTCTTTCACTGCCACTGTGATAATAAAAAATGGCATCAGACGCCAAAGCCACAAATCGCCCCAAACTTTAAGACCACGCCCAATATGACCACTGGTAATAGCCGAAAGGAGCATGGTTCCCATAAAAAGTGCAACGCAGAAATAATATTTCCTGTCCGTTATCTGCAACACTTTCCGATTTTTAAAAATATAACCCAAAAAGCAGGCTGTAGCAATACCAAGCGCCACATTCCCTACAGGAATGGAAATAAACGAAACTAACGCAAAAAGCAACAGAAAAATATAGCAGTATTTATTCGTCACGATGACCCATCCTTACCTATCAATCATCTTTTTTCAAAATCTCATGCACCAGCTGATACACCCGATCCACCGGAATGCTGCTCATCCTGCACTCCTTCGTCCCCGGATGATCGGCAAGCAAAGCGTAACCATTGGCATTCCCATACGGGCCACTTCTATCTGGGAGAGTCGGTCCAAAGAGAGCGATGATTGGCGTATGAACCGCATTAGCAATGTGCAATGGGCCAGTATCTCCAGAAATATGCAAAGCCGCCTTTTTTTCAAGAGCCACAAGTTCAAGGAGATTTGTTTTACCCATTAGGTTCACAGTGTATGGTGTGGGCGATATTTTTTTTATAGTTTTCCCCATTCCCATCTCATTCGGCGTGCCCGCAATAAGGCAGAAAATCTTGTCTTCCGCTAATTTCTTAGCAAGAGACCCCCAAGATTCAATAGGCCATTTTTTACGTCCGCCTCTTGTGCCTGGCACAAGCACAACATAAGGTGCCTTAACGTTGTACTCTTCAAGCAGTTTCGTGACCGTTTCCATTTCATCCGTTAAGACGGGGAGTGGAAATTCAATCTTATCTACAGGACAACCAATATAACGCATAACATCTAAATGTTGTTCGATAATATGACCATGCTTATGGGGACCGGAAATCGGCTTGCTGAAAAGGAAACTGCCTTCACGCGCATCGTGGTAGCCGATCTTTTTCTTGCCGCCGGAGAGGAAGGAGATGAGCCCGCTCTTGGCGATCATCTGCAGGTCGATGACGAGGTCGAAGTGATGCGCATGCAGGTCTTTACGGATTTCTTTCCAATAGGAGAGCTGCTTGATGCGCTTCCGGTCGACGAGGTAGACTTCATCGATCCACGGTTTGCCGGGAAGGATCCCCGCAAAGGCAGGGTGCACGGCCCAGGTGATCCTGGCTTCGGGATAGGCTTTACGCAGGACGTAAAGAGAGGGGAGCGCGTGAATGATGTCTCCTAAGGAGCTCATTTTTATGATCAGGATATTTTTATACGTTTTTGGCATGATGGATGTCCTTGGATTCGGCTGCGCTGCGCCGTATCTTGGGCGCTTTGGCGGATAGGGATGATAAAATATATTTCTATTTTATCACATTTCAGTAGCTGCTTCGATGAAAATCTATTAAAAAAGGAATGCCCCCTTCTTCGAGCGTCCTACTTTCAAGAGTTTGCTCAATTCACCATGGATGATATATGACGTCTCCCAGTCTCCTTGTCTATGAGTCTCCCCGTCTCATTCTCCCCAACACACAAAAATCCCCAGGACCACTCCCGGGGATTTTTTCATACAAGATTTATTCCGTGACGACGGAGACGTGGACGGTGCTGGTGACCTGCTGGTGGACCCAGACCTCTACGTCATATTCACCGACGGTCTTGATCGGCGCTTTGAGACGGATATTTTTCTTTTCGAGCTTGAATTTGTACTGCTTCTCGAGAGCTTCGCTGATGTCCTTGCCGGTGACGGAGCCGAAGATGCGGCCGTCTTCCCCGCTCTGGACTTTGATGACGACCTTGACGGCCTTGAGCTGGGAGGCCATGATGACGGCTTCGTCTGCTGCGACCTTGCTCTTGAATTCTTTCGCTTCCTGACGCTGGGAGGCGGTATTGAGGTTTGCCTTGGTGCCTTCTACGCCGAGGCCCTTGCGGATGAGCACGTTGCGGCCATACGCATCAGCGACTTCGATGACGTCGCCCTTTTTTCCCATTTTCTTTACGTCTTGCAGTAATACGACTTTCATTCTTTTTCCTCCTCTACTTGCTTACGGACTTGGGTCAGGATGACCTTTTCCGCTGCTTCTTTATTTCCATCTTTGCCCAGCTGGCAGCCTGCCACGGTGAGATGACCGCCGCCGCCCAAGGCTTCCATGACGACCTGTACATTGATCGAGCCGTCGGAGCGGGCAGAGAGACAGAGTCCATTGTCTGTGTGATAGAAAAGGAAACTGGTCCGGATCTCCTTCACAGTCACAAGGTAGTCTGCGATCTGTCCGGCGAGTACCTGGGAGTCTTCTGTCCCCTCCGGGCACTCGGCGATCGCGATATAGTTATCGATGAGCTTCATATGGGCCAGGATCTCTGCCTTGGTCTTGATGAAGTGGATGTCCTCCGCAAAGAGCCTGTGGACGAGCTTCGTATCTGCCCCGCAGCGGCGCAGGAAGCTCGCCGCATCGAAGGTACGGACGCTGGTCTGGACGGCGAAGTTCTTCGTATCGACGACGATGCCTGCATAGAGGCAGGACGCCTCGAGTTCATTCATTTCTTCATCCCCGCCGTAGTACTGGACAAGCTCGGTCACAAGCTCGGACGCCGATGAGGCGGATGGCTCCATGTATGTCAGAAGCGGCTGTCGGATGATGGAGGCCGCACGGCGGTGATGATCGATGACGACCTTTTTCACGGCTTTTTTGAGGACTTCCGGGGCTGCGACGAGCTCGGGGATGTGCGTATCGGTGATGATGACGACGGTCTTATCCGTCATGAGTCCCTTTGCCTCGCTCTCATCGATGAGGAGCCCTTCGGCAGCACCGCTCTTCTCGATGGCATCGACCATCTTACGGCAGGTGTCACGCTCCTTCGAGAGGACGACATGCGCCTCGACATGGGAGGCGCGCGCGAGGTGGGCGACGCCGACCGCCGACCCCAAGGCATCGAAGTCTTCATGATTATGCCCCATGACGAGCACCATATCTGCGTCTTCGATGATCTCCTTCAGCGCCTGTGCGACGACGCGGACGCGCACACGGGTGGAGGAGACGGACGTCGGCGATTTCCCGCCGAAGGCCTTCACTTCCTTCCCGAGGCGGACGATGGCCTGATCCCCGCCGCGTCCAAGGGCGAGGTCAAGAGAGACCTGCGCCTCTTCGAACTGTTTCATGAAGGAATCGCTGCTCTGGACGATGCCGATGGAGAGCGTGACCGGGATGCGGTTCACCGTATGGATCGCGCGGACTGCATCGAGGATCTCGAAATTGCTCTCCATCATTTCCGCAAGTGCCTTGTGTGAAATGCACGCCACGAAATCATTCGTCGAGTACTGCTTGATGAAGCCCTCTTTCGCATTGAAGGAGGAGAGGACCTTCTCCGTGACATCCGAGAGCAGGGCCGAGCGCTCGACATCGGTGAGGTCTGCGGTGACCTCCGGCACATTATCGATACGGATGAGGCAGAAGACCGGCCGCGCTTCATCGCACGCCTTTACCGCTTTTTCGACATCCGTGCGATCCATGAAGTAGAATACCATGAAGTGCGTATCGTTCTTCTCTCCGGTGTCCAGAAATTTGTAGAAAACACGGAAGAAGGACTCGCCCGCATGGCACTCGAACCACCCGGTCTTGCCCCAGATCTTGGAGATCTTCTGCCCGGTGATGAGATCCTGAAAACGGACTCCGACCTCGGCGCCCTCGCCGATCCAGCCGCGGAAGACATTATTCGCCCAGACCAGCTCTTTCTTCTCATCCATCATCGCGATGCCGACGGGGAGGTTCTTCACCGCATACACCGTACCGGCCGAAACGCCCGAGGACAGGTCATCCAGATAGCGCAGGAGCTTCTTCTCCTGCCCGTAGTCGGAGCGTTTCACGTAGACGATAACCCCGGCCACGATGATAAAGAAGAGCAGCCCCAGCGGCCAATTCTGCGTAGCTAGCAGCAGTGCGGCCAGGAGCAGCAGGCCGATCATGAGCTTTGAGGTCCTCGTATATACCCATATATCGCTCAGCATAGTTGTCTCCTTTGTTCGTTACGAAATCGGGCGGCGGCCTGTCTCACGGGCAGCACCCGCCGATTTTTTCGACGATTCTTACTCTTTATCGTACTCGAAACAGGAGAAGAATGCAAGGGGGCAGAGGGGAGGCTCTCCCCCATCGCCCTTTCGGACCATGGATCTTTGAGATCCATCACAGACAGCCTCGAGGATAAAAGGTCTGTCCACAAACGCCGCCCCTCATGCCACTAATGAGGAACGCGAAGCCATGGCTAAAAGCTCGGTCCATGCACCGAAGGAAAGCCCCCTTCTTCCGGGTCTTCTCATATCGAAAGAAAGCGAGACCCTCTATCCCGCCTCACAAAGAAAAAAGCCCCATAAAAAGGAGCCCTCCTCTGCCTAAGATTCTTTGTTTATCGGTGATCGCACGGGAACGGGAAAACGGGTCCATGCTATATCAATACATGCTTGGGAAAAGACATATTTCATCGCAGAAACCGATCTTGCCTGTATTTTCATGCACCGCTTCGTCATCTTTCTTCTTGCAAGCCCGTTATCCGCGTCAGATGATCCCCTGTCCCCTGATCGCCAGTTTCGTCAATTGTTCGAGTACGCTTTCCAGCGAACCCTCATTCACCACGATCTCGTCTGCCGCCTTACGATAGAGAGTGATGCGCTCATGGTAAAGCGTGTAGACTTTCCTGCTGCCTTCGGCAAGGAGGGGGCGGGTGCTGACCTCTACATCGCCTGCGATGTCTTCGGGGCGGCGGTCGATGAAGTAAATGGTGCCGGTCTTTTTCAGTCGCTCGATATTGACAGCGCGCTTCACGACGCCGCCGCCGGTCGCAATGACGAGGCTTTCCCTCTTTGCGAGGGCTTCGATGGTGCGTTCTTCGGCATCACGGAAGCAGTCTTCGCTCACGGCGAAGAGCTCGGGGATGCTCTTTCCTTCTTTTTCTTCCAAATAGCTGTCGGCATCCACGAAGGAGCGGTGCAGGGCTCCGGCCAGTCGCCGCCCCAGTGTGGATTTCCCGCAGCCGGGCATGCCGATCAGGATGATATTTTTCATGAATGCTCCTTCCTATGAAAGTGGATCGTCGGGTCCAAAGGGTTCAGGGACAGCCCTTGGGCGGCATCCTCGTATCTCCCTCCTTCCTCTGGAAGGAGGTGCCCCAAAGGGGCGGAGGTTAGCTGCCGCTACGAACTGAAAAGGCATGTGCGGTGTTTCCCGTAATCCCTCTCCTCACAGCGTTTTTCTGACCGCGAACGAAAAAGATTTCTCGCATTCGCTCGAAATGACAACATAGGGAAAGCGGCATTCTCGTATCTCCCTCCTTCCTATGGAAGGAGGTGCCCCGAAGGGGCGGAGGTTGGCTGCCGCAGACTAAAAAGAAATGGTTAGAGGCATTTCCTCGCTTCTCCCGAAATGACGATGCGGGAGTCACCACTCACTCTAAATCCCCAATCACTAGTCACTCATTTCTTCTGCGATCTCTTCTGCAATGCGATCGGGGATCTCTCTTTCCAGCCATATCTCTTCTGCCGCGATGGCCTGCATGACGAGCATGTACATGCCATTGGCCTTGTCCGCATGCGAAGCGTCATGGAGGAGGCGGGTCTCCTTCGGGTTGTAGATGATATCGATGACCTTGGAGAAATGTCGGGCGGCCTCTTCGGAGATCGGTGAAACGCCGACCTTGGGATACATACCGACCGGGGTGGCGTTCACGAGAAGTGCGCCTTCTGCCTCTCTTTCAAAAGCGGCGTAGTCCATGAGACGGACGCGGCGCTCTTCTGCAAAGGAGCGGAGATCGGAGTCCACCTTCTCCGGATGGCGGGAGATGACGCGGATCTCTGCTGCGCCTTCATCATAAAGGCACTGGATGATGGCGCGCGACGCACCGCCGTGACCGAGGATGACGGCGGTCTTTCCATTGACCTTGGCATCGATCTTTCGGAGCGTTTTCCGGAAGCCGAAGTAGTCGGTGTTGTATCCCACGAGCTTCCCGTCTGCCTTGGCGATGGTATTCACCGCGCCGATGGTCTTTGCTTCCGGGGAAATGTCATCCAGAAAGGGGATGACATCGAGCTTGTAGGGGATGGTCACATTCAGCCCGTCGCAGGCGGTGAGGGTATCCCGCAGTACTTCAGCGAAGTGGTCCTTGGGGATCTCGATGAGGTCGTAGCGCCCGGGGATGGACAGCTTGTGAAATAGTTTTTCGTGAATTACAGGAGAAAGGCTGTGTCCGAGCACTTCTCCGATCAGTCCGAGTTTCATGAGGAGCTCCTTGTGTCTCGCAGATCCAGCCGGTGCTGAAGGTGCAAAGGAATATGGCGGCCTGGCCGCTCTGTAAAGACGGGCGATGCCCGAAGATCTGAAAGAACCGCTCCCATCGTCTGCCTCTCCGCAGGGTAATGCTATTAAGTTAAGGAAATCATTAACTACGTAACGTCTTGCTTCCCCCTTCGGGGGAGCAATAGAGGCATGCCAGCGGTATAGCGTGCTATGTTGAATAGTCCGATGCTATCGATATTC
>CAVBQN010000031.1:0-19787 GCA_963597545.1 Fusicatenibacter saccharivorans | reverse complement strand
TGCCCTATCCGCCCCTTCGGGGCACCTTCCCCTCGAGGGGAAGGCTGACGATACGGGAATACCATCATCTAAAATGCAGCGAAGCTGCCACCACCATTTCTAATTTCTCATTTCTAATTTCTGATTGGCGCAGCCCCCTCACGAGAGCATATACATATAAAACGGCACAAAGAATACACCGAGGACAAGCGAGACGCAGTTGACCGTCGTCGAGTACTCCGCATCCGCCCCGACGGCGGTCGCGAGGATCGTCATATTCGTCATCGCCGGCATCCCTGCCTGCATGAGAAAAACCTTGGATGACATCTCGGAAACAGGAATGACGGGGAGAAGCAGGAAGAGGCAGAGCGGTGCCAGAAGGAAACGGCCTGCCATCGCTCCCACCAGATCCTTATCGAAATGGATGGAGGAAAGCGGGATCCGGCTCATCTGGATACCGATGACCATGAGCGCCATCGGCGTCGCCATGCCGCCCACATACTTCATCGCTGCCATCGCAAAGTGCGGGATGGGGACATTCACAAGGAGCAGGATGACGCCCGCTGCGAATCCCATGAGCGGCGGAGTGCGGAGCTTCAAGAGCATCTCTTGCAGCGTGAAACGGTGTTCCCCGCCGGCATCCCGTATGATGAGGTACGCCCCCAGCGCCCAGAACATCGTCGTATTCGCCAGATAGTAAAGCATACACGACGGCACGCTCGCCTCACCGAAGAGCGCCACATTCACCGGCACGCCGATGAAGATGGCATTCGCGATGCAGCAGGTACAGATAAAAATACCGCGGCGGCCCTTGGAAATGTGAAGCAGAGAGGCGAGTACATGCCCCGCGAGGTAACTGGCGAAGATAGAAACAAAGGGCAGCACCAGATCCGGCGCCGCCGCAATCAATGCATCATGCGTGAAATTGGCATACAGCGAATGGATCATGAGCGGCGGCAGCGCGACAGTCATCGTGAGCTTCGTCAGATCCTTCGCCGCATTCTCCCAAAACCATCCCTTCTTCGCCAGAAAAAAGCCCAGCCCCGCTATGAGGACCACTTCAAAAATGCCGGAAAGGCCTTGCCATATCGCATCCATAACCTATCTCCTTGGTCGTAGCTATCGGTTGATCGCTACGAGGGACCCTGCGGAATGCAGACATCGGATCCGCAGCGATCAACGTTCTTCCCATTATACTACAAGTGAAAAGCCAATCATGCCTGTCATGGGCAAGAGGTCAAACGCGAGGGATAACGGGAAGCTCCCTCTGATGCATGCGGCATCACAAAATGCCGCAAATCCCATGTAGGTACTAAAACACAAACATGGAATTTACGGCTATCATTTTGTAGATATTTGCCGCAGACACTGCCTGGCATCCAAATTTTATGGTTTATGGGCTTATCGTGTTGACTGTAAATCATCCCTGTAATAAGCTAAGGACAAGAAACTTCAATGAATCAAATTGTTATGGAACGGATAGGGAATCTGAATATGGAGGAGACAGAGCATGAATCATAGCAATCAATTAGCCATCGTTGACGGCAATGAAGTTTTCACCATAGACGAACAGACAGAGCTGGAGAAACATATCGATCATGTGATCGCTGCCCACAAGAATAATCGTCAAGAAATCAATCGTCTTGTCTTTGAATGTACGTCGGCTCTTACGGCGGCTGATGATGCATCGCATGAACTGGCAAGCAAAGGCTTTTTCAGCCGGCTCATTGGCGGAATCACAGGCAGCAATAAAAGTCTTCAGGATAAGATCAATGGCAATACGAGGGCCGCTCAATATGCTTCTCAGGTGACGATGCAGAAGCTTGCCGAACAAAATCTTATGACCGTTGACCTGCTTACGGCAGTAAACAATAAACTCAATGCTTCTATTGACGCGGTCAATGAAAAATTCAAGGAGCAGTTCGTAATTCTTGGAAAATTTATCCTTAAAACCCGTGGGGATATGATCAGCCTTAGTTTAAGAATGGATAAGGTAGAATGGAATGTGAAACTGCTTAACTGGCAAGCCTCTGTCGAATACCTTACTTTGAATGGCGTAGAATATAGCGACTTGGATGATGCGGGAAAGATTGTATGCCTTGCCAGAGATTTCTACGATTTGACTGGCGGTAATTGGACAACATCCGATCTTCTTCTTTTAAAGGCGGCCATGGGGCAGATTGGCATGGCACCGAAAAAAGAGATGAATATCTTTGATACGTTAAAAACGATTGCGAATACGCCTGTACTGCAGGAAAAGCTGCTCAATCATCACGGAATCAAACCCATCTCCGATCCATCCTATCTCATTTCCATGGGGACCCTTGAAAAATTAAATACCTTAGCGGATAAAGAGCGTTATGTGGTTGATGTTATGGCAGCTAATTATAAGAACCATGGCGTTGCTATGGGAGCTGATGAAATTCGGGGTGACTTAGCGAAAAACTACATGAGGCAGCAGGCGAATGTAAATCTTAATACTCATGTTGGCGCTTACGATTTCATGCTTGACCTCTTGTACAACTTGTCTGAATCGAAGGCAGAAGGATTATTGCAGTGTAAAGATGATAAAGATCTGATGCACCTATTCCTTACGGATCATACCCAAGAAGCGTATGAACAGATTCGGGAAGCCGCCGATGAAGGAAACGCAATCGCCCTTTATATGATGGCTGCCTATTTTTCGCAAGGATATGGCGTTCAACCTATAAATAAACAAAAGGCGATTGCATATTTCAAAAAGTCCTATGAAGCCGGTTATCCAGTGGCAGGTTATGATGTTGCCGCTTCTTTACCAGATGGATCTCCTGAACAAAAAGAAATTCGGAATCACGCAAAAGACAACATACTTGAATTGGCGAATGAGGAAGATGTTTTCGCTCAAGCCAGCGCAGCTTGGGGATACAGGGAAGGCTATGGTACTGCAGTAGATCACGTTAAAGCAGTGAAGTGGGTTCGGAAAGCGGCGGAGCAGGGATTTGCTAGGGCGCAGTACGATTTAGGGCTTATGTATGAATTTGGTACTGGCGTTGAACGATCCAATGAGAAAGCACTGGAATGGTTACAGAAAGCGGCGGAGCAGGGATTTGCTAGGGCGCAGTACAGTTTAGGGTGTATGTATGACAAAGGTACTGTCGTTGAACAATCCGATGAAAAAGCAGCGGAGTGGTATCTGAAAGCTGCGAAGCAGGGAGATGCTCGTGCACAGGACAATTTAGGAATTATGTGTTATATTGGTCGTGGCGTTGAACAATCCTATAAGAAAGCAGTGGAGTGGTTTCAGAAAGCGGCGAAACAGGGACTTGCTAGTGCACAGTACGATTTAGGGTGTATGTATGACAAAGGTACTGGCGTTGAACAATCCGATGAGAAAGTAGCGGAGTGGGTTCTGAAAGCTGCGGAACAGGGACTTGCTAGGGCACAGTACAGTTTAGGGTGTATGTATGACAAAGGTGCTGGCGTTGAACAATCCGATGAGAAAGCAGTGAAGTGGTATCAGAAAGCCGCGAAACAGGGACTTGCTAGGGCACAGAACAATTTAGGGTCTATGTATAAAAATGGTCGTGGCGTTGAACGATCCTATGAGAAAGCAGTGGAGTGGTATCTGAAAGCCGAGGAACAGGGACTTGCTGATGCACAGAACAATTTAGGGGTTATGTATAAAAATGGTCGTGGCGTTGAACAATCCTATAAGAAAGCAGTGGAGTGGTTTCTGAAAGCTGCGGAGCAGGGAAATGCTAGTGCGCAGAACAATTTAGGGGTTATGTATCACAATGGTACTGGCGTTGAACAATCCTATAAGAAAGCAGTGGAGTGGTTTCAGAAAGCGGCGAAACAGGGACTTGCTAGTGCACAGTACGATTTAGGGCTTATGTATGAATTTGGTCGTGGCGTTGAACAATCCGATGAGAAAGCACGGGAGTGGTATCAGAAAGCCGCGGATCAGGGATTTGAAGATGCGATGGTGGCGCTCAATAGTCTTAATCTCTTCAGTTGGTAAATTCAGATCGTATTGCGAATCTTACATCGCTCAAAAGGCTCTTAGGACACGAAGCGGAAGCGGTAAACTTCCTCTCCAGTCAATTGGCCATCCCATATACATGCATAAAAAATGGATGCTCATGATGGGCATCCATTTTTTATGCGCAAAAGCTTTTTAACCATTTTTTCAAAGGATAAAAATCCCTGACTGGCCTCCTCTGCGGCGAGGCTTTTTGGATGGAAGGATCCAAGCTCCGGGGCTGCCTCAGAGGCGGAGTCTCTCTAGGCCGCCATTTCCTCCAAAGCCCTACAAGCTCATGCTGAACGTGATGACTCCATCCTTGTATGACACAGCAAAGCTTCCCTTCATGAGCCTTGCCATGTCGCGCGCCATGGCAAGGCCGATGCCATAGCCGGACCTTTTGCTGTTGTGCGAGGTATCTCCGCGGTAGAATCGCTCAAAGAAGCGCTCATAGTCCTCTGACGCTCCCTCCTGATACGGATTGGAGACAGAGAGGATCACACCCTTTTTATGTTTCTCAAGGCGGGCGGTGATCGTCCCCTTCTCATCACAGTACTTGACCGCATTGTCCAGAAGGATGCTTACGATCTCCGAGAAGAGCCGCGGCTCGACCTTCGCATGGATGCCGCTCTCCGCTTCCACAGAGAGCGTCTTCCCCGCGTCCTCAATCATCTGGCGGAAGCTGCCCGCGCTGCTCCTCACCGCCTCCGAAAGATCCGTATCGACAAGCGTCAGGTCCTTGGCCGACGTCTCCCCGATCTTGGAGAGCAGCACAAGGTCATTGATGAGGAGCGAGAGGCGCTTCACCTGCGCAATGATATTGCCCGTCCACTCGTTCTTGCCGTTGATCAGCTCCATCGCCTCCGCATTCGCGGAAATGATCGCGATCGGCGTCTTCAGCTCATGGCTGGCATTCGTAATGAATCGCTTCTGGTTCTCCATATTTCTGACGAAGGGGCGGATCGCGATCCCCGAAAGCACCGTCACGATACCGACGAAAAGCAGAAGGCAGAGCAGCCCGAAGAGAGAAGAATATTTCAGGAAGGCCTTCACCGCCGACAGATCGCGCGTGCAGTCCAGAATGACGACCAGCAGATCGCCATCCGTGGTACGGCTCACATGGTATGCATAGGTCCCCTTCTGCTTTTGGAAATAGCCTTCGCTCTCCCCGGTCTTCACCGCAGCCACCGCTGTCTCTACCGCACTTTCCGCCGAAAAGGCAGCGATGTGATTGATATTCGTCACCTTGGCCGTGCCATCACTGTCCAACAGTACAGAAAAATAACGGGTCTGGTACGTGAATTCCGGCGTATCCTCGACCCAGCTGCCATCCGGGAGCCAGCCGCCCCCGCTTATGCGCCGCGTGGTGATGACGCCGCCATTGTCTGCGATGGTCTCAAGCACATCATGAATGTCCCCCCGCACAATGAGGTACATCATCCCATTGATGACAGAGAGCGCGACCGCTATGATGATGAACACCGCCAGCGTGGCCAGAAATATGAATTGTCGGTGCAGTTTCTTGATCATATCCATAAATGAGGTTCCTTGGCACATTGGATAACAAAAAGGGTTCCGGGTTAGCCCGTAGGGCGGGGTGCCCTTTATCAGGGATGAAAGCTTTGCTCGCCAGTTAGGAGTGAGGAGTGAGGAGTGAGGAGTGAGGAGTGCTGGTGCGGCGCATAAAAATTATAAAGCGCCGCGAGTATAAATAGGGCGATGCCCGAAAGTGAGTGGGTAACAGGTTTCCCGTTTGGGAATTCCAAACATCGACCGCCTGACCGCAAATGACAAAGATTTCTCGACTGCGCTCGAAATGACGATACGAGAGAGCCTAAAGTCTCCTAGTCTCCCAGTCACTAGTCACCAGTCACCAGTCACTCCTAATCCCTGCTTTCAAACTCTTGGGAATCCCCTTTCCCCGTATCGTCATTTCGAGCGTAAGCGAGAAATCTTTCTTGCAGGCCGATAAACGATGCATGTGTGAAAGCAGAAATACGCAGCACCAAGGCGTCGTTTCCCTGTCAATGACTATGTGATACTGACCGCAGTGCAAGGGAAACGCTGATTAAATCGCAGAATCAGATTCTACAAGAATTTTTATACATAGCTTCGTCATAGCCTTCCTTAAATAGCTCGCTATTCGCGTCAGGTTATTCCTCGCTATGCATAAAAATTCAAGAGTATAATCTGACAACGATTTAATCAGCGTTTCCCTAGGGAAACTTTTGCGTAGCCCTAGTGCCAAGTGATGCTGGATCGGCGAAAAGTATGTGTATTTGAATATATAAATAATCGACTTTATCGAATGTCGATGACATTTGCAAATTGGTGTACAAACAGGGGCATTTAGGGTATAATAAACAAAATATTACATCGCAGCGGGGATGCTGCTTTTTAGAGAGAGGGATGAGCGAATGAGTGAAACCATCTGGTCACTGCTGCCGCCAGTCGTGACGATTATTCTGGCATTGGCGACGAAGGAAGTCTACATGTCGCTGGCCATTGGCATTTTCATGGGTGCCTTTATGTTCACCGGCTTCAGCGTACTTGGTGCTATCGATACTATGTTCAAGATCATGTCGGACAAGGTCGGGGGCAATGTGTACATCCTGGTTTTCCTGGTACTGCTCGGCATCATGGTGGCGGCCATTCAGAAATCAGGGGCTTCGCAGGCATATGGAGACTATGCAGCTCGCACGATCAAGGGGAAGAAGAGCGCACTCTTTGTCACCATGGTGCTTGGTATTTTGATTTTTATTGATGACTATTTCAACTGCCTGACGGTCGGTACGGTCATGCGTCCTGTTACAGACCGCTTCAAGATCACCCGTGCGAAGCTCGCCTACATCATCGATGCGACAGCGGCGCCGGTCTGCATCATCGCGCCGGTCTCTTCCTGGGCGGCGGCAGTCACTTCTTCTTTGCCGGAGGGCAGCGACATCGATGGATTTGCGCTCTTTCTTTCGACCATTCCGCTGAATCTCTATGCATGGCTGACTGTCATTTTCATGCTGGTTCTCATCTGGGCGGGCAAAGACTTCTCCCGCATGGCTGCTTTTGAAAAGAAAAGCGGCGGCACGCTGGTGATTCCGGAAGAATACGCGGATGACGAATCGAGTGCGCCGGTGGGCAATGGCCGCATCATTGACCTTGTGCTCCCGCTCTTCGTCCTGATTTGCGGCTGTATCTTCGGCATGCTCTATACAGGCGGCATTCTGGAAGGCAAAGGCGTCGCGGACGCTTTCGCAAACTGTGAGTCTGCAAGAGGCCTTGTCATCGGCTCTTTCATTGCGCTTGTTTTCACCTTTGCTCTGTATATTCCAAGAAAGGTGCTTTCCTTTGGCACGTTCTGCTCCTGCTTCGGCGAAGGCTTCAAGCAGATGACATCGGCCATCATGATCCTGACGCTTGCATGGACGCTCTCCGGCGTGGTCGGCAAGGAATACCTGAATATCGGCGGCTATGTAGGGAATGTCGTCAGTGATAATGCGTCGGTGGCCATCATGCTCCCTGCACTCTTCTTCCTGGTGGCGATCGGTCTTGCTTTTGCGACTGGTACCTCCTGGGGGACTTTCGGCATTCTGATCCCGATCGTGCTGGCTGTCGTGAATAATGACCAGAACCTCATGGTCATGACGGTCGCTGCGGTGCTGGCTGGTTCTGTCGGCGGGGATCATATTTCTCCGATCTCCGATACGACGATCCTTGCTTCGGCAGGCGCGCAGTGTCATCATATCGACCATGTCTCGACCCAGATCCCCTATGTCATGGTGGTCGCTTCAAGCTGCGTCGTCGGTTACCTGGTAGATGGATTCACAGGAAATGGTCTGGCCGGTGGCGCGGTGGCGCTTGTCATGATGCTCGCGATCCAGTTCTTTTTCCTGAAATTCCGCGCGAATGGATAAATGAAAAATCCTCACTTCGAAAGAAGTGAGGATTTTTTGTGTCCCTAGTCCCTAGTCACCAGCTGCTATTTCTTGCTGACAAGGAAGCCTGTCCCCTGCTGGGCGGCCATGATGACGACGTCGCTGATCTGGACGCGTTTCGGACGGCTGACGACGAAGGCGATGACATCAGCGATATCCTCTGCCTGCAGCGCATCAATGCCTGCATAGACAGAAGCGGCACGTTTCGTGTCGCCGTGGAAGCGGACTTCGCTGAATGGTGTCTCCACAAGGCCCGGCTGGATGGTGGTGATTTTCACATCGCTGGCCATGACATCGATGCGAAGACCATCGCTGAAGGTTTTGACAGCGGCCTTTGTCGCGCAGTAGACGGCGGCACCGGCATAGGCATACAGGCCGGCCGTGGAGCCGAGGTTTACGACGTGGCCATGATTCCGTTTCACCATCGCAGGGAGGAAGGCACGCGTGACGAGGAAGAGACCTTTGATATTCGTATCGATCATTTCCATCGTGTCTTCCGGATCCGTGTCCTGATAGGGCTCAAGACCTCTCGCAAGGCCTGCGTCATTCACGAGCACATCCGGCGCACCGAAGGTATCCAGCACTTCAGAGGTGACATCCAGAATGGCAGCGCGGTCCTGTACATCCAGCGCGTAGGTCGTGACCTTCACGCCGCTTTCCTTCTCGATGTCTGCTTTCACGCTCGCGAGTTTTTCTGTATTTCTGGTAGCGAGTACCAAGTCGTAGTGAGAGGCAGCCAGTGCTTTGGCAGTGGCAAGGCCGATGCCGCTCGTGGCACCGGTGATAAATGCGTATGGATTCATAAGAAAACCTCCTTGAAAATAATGGGTTCAGCGTTTCCCTTGAAATGAAGGTGGCGGCTTCGCCGCGGATACATAGGAGGCGATGCTCGAAGGTAGCATTCAAGTCACCAGTCAACAGTCATCGGTCACTCGAAGCTACTCATCCCTATGCCCTTCTGCTATAATGATTATACAATGTCACGAGCAGAAATCCCATCAGAAAGGGGAATCATCATGAAAATTTACGCGCTCTTCCTCGCTTCGCTTCTGGCCGTGGGCCTTTCTGGCTGCGGCGCAGAGACGAAACCAGCGGCTTCCTCGGCGCCCGCCGCTTCCTCGCAGTCTGCGTCCGTGAAGGCGATCCATGAGATCGCGCCGGCCTCAGAAAAAGTTTTCCAAGAGGCGTCTACTCTCTACGCCAAAGGGCAGAATCGGGAGGCGCTTCTCACTTGTGATAAGGCGCTGGAAATCGATCGGGAGAATTACAAAGCCCTTTCTCTGAAGGGGCTCATTCTGGCACTCGATGTCTCGCCGGAGCAGGGGATCGGGCAGATCTTGAAGGCGCTCAAAATTAACCCTGATTACACGCAGGCTTTTTATGATATGGCGATGGCGCAGAAGCTTGCCAAGCATTATGACGAATCGATTTCCTACTTCCAAAAAGTGCTCGCAGCCGATCCGAAGAATACATGGTCTCTCTATGGGATCGCGACGAACTATGCGGATAAAAGGGATAAGGCGAATGCACTCTCTTACCTTGAGAAGGCGATGGCGCTTGACCGCGAGCATGTCCGCCCCGAGGCCATGCGGCAGGACCATTTCGAATGGCTGAGAGGGGATACGGATTTTTTGAAAATTGTGGGGGAGAAGTGACTAGTGACTGGTGGCTGGTGACTGGTGACTGGTGGCTGGTGACTGGTGACTGGTGACTGGTAGCTAGTGACTGGTAGCTAGGGATTAGGTTTGCGATACGAGAAAACCGCTAGTTTCAAATCTCCGCGGCGCTTCCATCATTTTATGCGCCGCATCACCATTTCGCATTTCTCATTTCTAATTTCTTATTCAATCGAGGCTTTCAAACGTAATCAAGGGGCGCCCCGCCCCACGAGCTAACCCTGAACCTTTATTTGTGTTTTCTTAAGTCATTTTTTCAAGGAGTGTATGCATGAAAGGTATGAAATATGCGATCATGTGCTCGGCACTGTCGCTCGTTTTTTATTATCACAATCTGATGATCGGTGGCGGTTTCTGGGGCTATATGGCCGGCATCATCTATCTTTTCACCTATCGCGCGCACAGTACGCTCCTTGCGATCGGATGCATCGCGACGGCGATTTTGACTGTCATGTACTTCCCATGGGAGTTTTCTCTCAAAGGCTATCTGCAGGTCGGCGTCGCCTGGTCGATGACGATCCTCGGGCTCACTGCGGTGCTGACGGTGGTTTCCCTGCTGCATAAGATCGTGGGGAAGAAGGAGTGACTGGTGACTAGGAGACTAGGAGATATCAGACTTCTGTATCGGCATGTCGAGCGAAGCGAGAAATCTTTGTCATTCGCGGTCAAACGGGTCATGTTCGACAAACTTAAATTAGTAGCTAGGGATTAGTAGCTAGGGATTAGGGGTCTCAAGTGACTAGTGACTGGAATGCCAGCTCATGGCATCGCCATTATTTATACTTCGCGGCGCTTTCATATTTTTATGCGCCGTACCACCATTTCGCATTTCTTATTTCTAATTTCTCATTCAATCGAGGCTTTCAAACGTAATCAAAGGGCAGCACGCCCCGTGGGCTAACCCTAAACCCTAAACCCTGAACCTTGAACCCTGAACCCTAAAACCTGAACCTATTCGCCATTTTCTATTTGACACGGCCCGAATTACCCTTTATAATAAATAAGCTATTCAATTCGGATAGCGATATTTTACAGAGAGGTGACTCACACAATGGCAACAAACAGAAATCTCCGTTTTAAGACCAGCAGACGTTTCGGCGTAAATGTTTACGGCCATCCGAAAGCGTTAAAACGGCAGCCAGCGGAAGCTCGTCAGAAGAAAATGTCTGAATACGGCATCCAGCTCGCAGAAAAACAGAAAGTAAAAGCAATGTACAACCTGCTTGAAAAGCAGTTCTACCGCTATTATGATAAAGCAAAGAGAATGTCCGGCGTCGTAGGCGAAAACCTGCTGTTCCTGCTGGAAACCAGACTCGATAACGTCGTATATCGTGCTGGCTTTGCACGTTCCATCCGTCAGGCTCGTCAGATGGTTACCCATGGCCTCATCAATGTCGATGGCAAGAGAGTAGACATTCCGTCCTACCCGCTGCGCGCTGGCCAGGTCGTTTCCCTGCGTGAAGCTTACAGATCCAACGAAATGTTCAAACAGTCCTTCCAGGAAGCTAAGACTTTCGATCTTCCATACATCGAAAAATCTTTCGACAACTGGACCGCTACCCTGGTTCGTTTCCCGCAGAGAGACGAACTCCCATACAAGGACGAAGTCAACGAAACCAACATCGTCGAACTGTACTCCAAGTAATTGGATTCTTTTCGCGAATACAAAAAGACCGGCTTGCCGGTCTTTTTTTGTGCTTTTGAAAAAGTGAGAAGTGCTGGAGCGTTGCATAAAAATATAAAGCGCCGCTGTATTGATGTTTCGCTCTCTTGATTTTCAACGATAAAAACATTTTGTTCAAATCTATGGTAAAATAATAAGAATCGATAGCTCTGCGGTTCATGATTTCTGGCGCACTAGGATTGTTTTGCGCTGTACCACAAGTGTGAAAGCGGAGATGAGGGATTAGTGGCTAGGGATTAGGAGCGCCAAGTGACTAGTGACTGGAATGCCAGCTCATGCCATCGCCAGTATTTATATTTCGCGGCGCTTCCTTATTTTTATGCGCCGCACCACCATTTCTCATTTCTAATTTCTCATTCAATCGAGGCTTTCAAACGTAATCAAGGGGCAAGCCGCCCCACGGGCTAACCCTGAACCCTGAACCCTGAACCTTGAACCATGAACCCATCAACCCATCAACCTTATTCTCTATTTTTCAGAAAGGGGTATCCCTATGAAAGGTACCTATAGATTACTCAAGACGCTCGGCGCTTTCTGCTGCGGGCTTTCAGAAGAAAATGCCGTGAAAGCGGGGAACGCGCTGGGAAAATTTTTCTGGCTGCTGGTACCGGCAAGAAGAAAGCGGCTTGCAGTCGCGAATCTTCTCCGCACCGGTCTTGCCAAGGACGAGAAGGAAGCTGAGCGCATCGCGAAGGCATCGGCTGTCCGTTTCGGGCCGCTGGGGGTCTCGATGTTCCGCTTCCCGCTGCTTACGAAGGAGAATATTTCCGAATATGTGACTATTCGAGGGAAGGAAAAGCTGGATGCGATCAAGGCGGAAGGGAAAGGCTGCATTCTGGCGGCGACGCACTGCGGCAACTGGGAAGTCGAAGGGGCGGCGCTTGCGCTCTACGGTTATCCGCTGCTTTCTGTCGCGATGAAGCAGAACAATGAGGAATTCGACCGTTTCCTCTGCGAGTATCGCTCGATGCCGGGGCAGACCGTCGAGTACAAGACTGGCGTCCGTGATATGCTCCGCCGGTTGAAGGAAGGATACTTCGTGGGACTTCTGTGCGATCAGGACCCCGGGGATACGGGGATCCTGTCTGATTTCTTCGGGGAGAAAACACTGACTGCGACAGGGCCGGCGCATTTTTCCATGCTCTGCAAGCTGCCGGTCATGACAGCGCTGATCCACCAGACGGGGCCTTTCCGCTTTGAAATCATCATCGGCGATCCGATCACGCCGGAGGAAGGGCTCTCCAAGAAGGAAGCCATCCAGAATATCACGGATAAGATCAATGAGCGCCTGGAAGCGTGGATTCGCCAGTATCCGGAGGAGTGGTTCTGGCTGCACAATCGCTGGAAATGGACAGACCGTCTGCATCCGGAGCTAAAGTCTGAAAGCAGGGATGAGTAGCTAGGGATTAGGTTTGCGATACGAGAAAACCGCTAGTTTCAAACCTCCGCGGCGCTTTTGATTTTTATGCGCCGCACCTTTCCCGTAGAACCCGTTGAACCCGTTGCACCTTATTACATACCAAAGGAGGGCAAATATGCTGCAGCTCCATATCGAGAAAAGTTACGTGGGGGATATTCCCGTCCGCATCGTGCACCCGATCCGAGACGAGGGAAAGGCTCTCCTCCTGTACCATGGCTGGAGCAGCCGCGGAGAATACCAGACCACGAAGGCAGCCGTCTTTGCGCTTCATGGCTATACCGTCTTTGTCCCGGATGCGATCCATCATGGGGAGCGCGATGCGCTGGCAGACTATTATCAGGTCGAGGATTACAACATTTTCTGGGAAACGATCCGGCAGAATGTGAGCGAATATGAGACGCTCTATACTTTTGTGCGGGACAAGGGCTATGGTACACCCGTCATTGCAGGACACTCGATGGGTGGCATGTCTGTCCTTGGGATCGCGGCCTGCTATCCGCATCTGGTGAAATCGGTGATTTCCTTCAATGGTTCGGGTGACTGGCTTCTCTCGCATCTCTTCATGCAGGCGCGCTTCGGGCTCTCGGCGGGGAGAGACTGGCCGCTTTATGATGTGCTGGAAAAAGAGCAGCCGATGTCTCATATCAAAGAAATGAAATCGGTTCCCATTTTTTTGACGAATGGGGAAAGCGATATCTCTGTCGATCCGCGCGCGCAGGCGCATTTCTTTGAATCTTTGCAGGCGGCTGGCGGCGATGTGACGCGCATCACCTATCCCCGCCTCGGGCACTTCGTCACGACCAATATGCTCGATGATGCGCTAAAGTGGCTGGGGGATAAGTGACTGGTGACTTGAATGCCTTCCCCCTGAACACGGAGGCTTGAAAGTAGAGATGAGTAGCTAGGGATTAGTGGCTAGGGATTAGGTGCCTCAAGTGACTAGTGACTTGTGACTAGTGACTGAAATGCCACCTTTAGGCATCGCCACCATCTATACTCCGCGGCGCTTCCATATTTTTATGCGCCGCACTACCCCCATTGAACCCTCTGAACCTGTTGAACCCGCTCCCCCTCTTTCGCACGCAATCAAAGGGCGGCACGCCCGAGGGGCTAACCCTGCCCCCTATTTTCTGAAAGGAGCTGACGATCCACGAAGTACAGACAGAATATCCTGATCCTTATTGCGAGCATGTTCCTTGTATCTATCGGCTACACGATGGTCATTCCTTTCCTGCCTCTCTATCTTTTGGAGATCGGGGTATCAGAAGAGAGTATCGCACTTTGGACGGGCATCGTATTCTCGAGCTGCTTTCTGGTGGCGGGCATCATGGGGCCTGTCTGGGGGAAGATGGCGGATACGCGGGGCAAGAAACAGATGGCGATCCGTGCGGGGGTGCTTCTCGGTTTTTCCTATCTCTTCTGCGGGCTGTCCCAGAATGCCTGGCAGATGACAGCGGCTCGTGCCTTTATGGGATTCTCGAATGGTTTCGTCGCAGCGTCGATGGCGATCATCTCCGTCAGTGCGGACCCGAAGAATCTGGGAGCTACGCTCGGAATGGGGCAGACAGCACTCATCGTGGGCGGCATCGCAGGGCCTCTTGTGGGAGGCACGCTGGCACATCTCATCGGTATACGGAATACCTTCTTTATTTCTGCGGCGTTCCTCTGGTTTGTCGCCGTGCTCGTCATCCTCTATGTCAGAGAACCGAAGATGGGAACGGTGAAAAAGGTGGAATCGAAGGATACCACCATCGGCGAAGACCTCTCGTATGCCTTCCATAACGGACACCTTCGGGAAATTCTCTTCATTGCTTTCGGTCTGCAGACGACGATCCTCATGATCCAGCCGGTGACAGCGCTTTACGTTTCCGAGCTTTTGGATGGCATGGGAAATGTGGAACTCATTTCCGGCTTCATCATGAGCAGCGGCGGCATCGCAGGAGCGCTCACGACGACGCTGTGGGGAAAATTCGGCCAGTGTAAGGGATATTACTTCGCCATCTGCCTCACGCTGCTTGCTGCGGGCTGCCTCACGATGGCGCAGTCCGTACCGGATACCGTCGTGGGCTTCGGCCTTTGTCAGTTTCTCGTCGGGTGCTTTGTGATCGGTGTAAATCCTTCGCTCAATGCGGCGATGGTCATGTACACGCCGGATGATTTCCGCGGCCGCGTCTTTGGTCTTTTCAATACGGCGCAGCAGTTTGGCAATATGGTGGGGCCGCTCGTCTCCTCTGCGATTTCTATGATGGCAGGCATCTGGGAAGTCTACGCCATCGCCGGTCTGATCCAGCTCTCTCTGGGGGTCAAGGTCTACCTCGGGCGTGTCCGGAAAGGCGAGCTGGGGAAATAGAAGTTTGAAAGCAGGGATGAGTGGCTAGGGATTAGGGATTGGGGATTAGGAGTGACTAGTGACTGGTGACTGGTGATTTAAATGCCACTTTCGAGCATCGCCCTATTTATACTCCGCGGCGCTTCTATGTTTTTATGCGCCGTACTACCATTTCTGATTTCTCATTTCTAATTTCTCATTCAAGCGAAGCTTTCAAACGGAATCAAAGGGCAACTCGCCCAATGAGCTAATAGGGAAACCATGGTAACGGTTCGCGAAAGCAAACCGTTTTTTGCGCGTGCATCACTTCTTGTCTCTATGGGTGGATTCGGGCATCGCTTCATCGGTATCTGCGATGACGCTCTTGGAAATTTCATTTCTTCTGCCTGTCTATTGCGCTTTTGCGAGCCGATTTGCTACAATTATTATAAAAATGTTTATCATTCTGCAAAGGAGATTGGCATGCATTATAAGGGCATCATGGGTATCGTCCTTGGGATCTGTCTCACGGGTCTTTTGCTTACCGGTTGCGGTATGCCCCATGGGGCGCCGCAGAAGGATGAGCGTCCGGTGATCAAGCTGGGAAGCGACCGTTATCCGCCTTTCAATTATTTTGATGAAGACGGTGTGCCGACGGGGATCGATGTGGATCTTGCGACAGAGGCTTTCGGCCGCATGGGGTATCAAGTCGAAGTGCATAACATCGACTGGGAGAAAAAGAAAGACCTTTTGAAAAGTGGTGAGCTGGACTGCGTTATGGGATGCTTTTCCATGGAAGGACGTCTGGATGACTACCAGTGGGCGGGTTCGTACATGGTGAGCCGTCAGGTGGTCGCAGTGAATCCCGAGAGCAATATTTACCATCTGCAGGATCTTGCCGGAAAAACACTGGCGGTGCAGTCGACCACGAAGCCGGAAGGCATCTTCCTTCGAGGAAATGATCCGCGCATCCCTAAGCTGGAGAATCTTCTCAGCATGGGGGATCGCGCGCTGATTTACACCCTCCTCGGCAAAGGCTATGCGGATGCTATCGGAGCGCATGAGACATCCATCCTTCAGTATATGAAGGACTATGATATGGAGTATCGCATCCTTCCGGAGCCGCTCATGACGGTCGGGATCGGCGTGGCTTTCGACAAGGAGGACCGCCGCGGTCTTTGCCAGGAGCTTGATAAAACCCTTCGCGAGATGAGGCAGGATGGGACGTCGGAGAAGATCATCGGAAAGTATTTAGAAAATCCGAAACAGTATCTGGAGGTGGAGAAGCTTGCTTACTGATAAAGCGTCCATCCAAAAAGGCATCCGTTTCTGGTCGGTCGGGATTTTTGGCGGGCTGCTGGTCATGCTCGGTGCTTCGCTCTATTTCCTCGATCAAGAGAAGAAGGAGGCGGAAGCGCGCCTCTATGAAACAGCAGAATATGTGAAGGTACAGAGCTCAAGTGTCACACACTACAATGAAGCATTGGAGTCCCAGTCGCTTTTGCGGCTCATCGAAAGCGTGCGTCAGGTAGGGACAAGCCTCAAGGCGGAGGAAGAGACAGGACGCAGTACGGAGGAGGCGCTGCTGCAGCAGAATATCCGTGGGCTGTGGCTTTCCGGTATCCTGCTCCTTGACGAAAAAGGAGAGACAAAGGAGTCTGTCACCAAGGCACCTTTTGCAGAAGAGGCGCTCGCAGGCATCCTCTCCAGAGATGTCGTGAAAGATTGCGCCCGTTATCCGGAGAAAATCTATTCGCAGCGTCTTCGCCTCCCCGATGGGGCCTATGTCGATATGGCTGCCTCAGGACGTCTGGACAAGCCTGGTATCATCGTAGCGTATCACTACACACCCGCCGAGTATGCCAGAACTTACACGCTCATGATCCAAAGTCTGCTTGCAGGGTACAATCCCCTGACGGATGGCACCATCCTTGTCGCGGATGACGGACAGGTCATCGCTTCGAATAATCAAGCGCTGATCGGAGAAGAGACGAAGCATCTCCTCGTGGTGCAGGCCTTGAAAGTGAAAGAAAATGCGGGCAGTCGGCGGCTCGTGAACATCAGTGAAGAGCAGGCCTATGGTATCATGCTTCGCCAGCGAGACCACTACATCTATGTATACCTGCCGGATACAGAGGTTTTTGCTGCACTCCCGAAGAATCTGAGCATCGCTTTCGCTTTGTATCTTCTTATTTTAACAGGCTTCTTTATGTATCACTACCGGTCACAGATGCTGCGCCAGAAAGAGGAGAAGGAAAAGGAAGAGGCATATCGCAAGAGCCTTCAGGAAGAGGCGCGCCGCGCAGATGCTGCCAATGTCGCGAAGACAGAATTTCTCCAACGCATGAGTCATGATATCCGTACACCGATCAACGGCATCATTGGCATGCTGGCGGTATCAAAGCGCTATCGCGATGATCTGAAAAAGCGGGACGAATGTCATGAGAAAATCAGCAAGGCGTCCAACCTGCTCTTAGAGCTCATCAATGAAGTGCTCGATATGGGGAAACTGGAGTCTGGTGAAGTCGTACTCGAAGAGAAGCCTTTCAGTCTGTGGGAAGTTTCTAAGGAAGTCCTTACCGTTATCGAAAAGCTGGCGCAGGAAAGAGATATCGAAATCATCAGGGGCGATCTTGCGGTGACACACTGGGATGTCATCGGCAGCCCTGGCCACCTGAAGCGCCTCTTGATGAATATCATGGGGAATGCGGTGAAGTACAATAAGGATCATGGGAAAATCATACTCAGCCTCCGGGAAGACGAGGGCGAAGAGGGCCGCGCTTTCTATACGTTTATTTGTGAGGATACCGGGATCGGTATGAGCAGGGAGTACCAGAAACGAATCTTTGAACCCTTCACCCGCGAAGATGAAAGCGTCAAGACAGCCTACACCGGTACAGGACTTGGCATGCCGATCGCAAAGAAACTCGCGGAAACCATGGGCGGCAGTATTTCCTTTACCAGCCAAAAGGGCGAAGGGACGACGTTCACGGTGAAGCTCCCCTTCCTGATCGACAAGGAGGCCGCTAAAGCGGAGAAAACCGTAGAAGAAGCCAAGGCATCGCTCGAGGGAGTTCACATTCTTCTTGTCGAAGACAATGAGCTCAATATGGAGATCTCGGACTTCATCGTGACCGAGAAGGGCGCTGTCGTCACGAAAGCATGGAACGGGAAAGAGGCTGTCGAAACCTTTGCCAGTGCGCCCGAAGGCAGCTTTGATGTGATCCTGATGGATGTCATGATGCCGGTCATGGATGGCTGTGAGGCCGCCAAAGAAATCCGAACTCTCCCCCGAAAGGATGCGAAGGAGATCCCCATCATCGCGATGACAGCGAATGCTTTCACGGAAGATAAGATCCGCACCCAGGAAGCGGGGATGAATGAGCATCTCTCCAAGCCGCTGGATCCCAACCTCGTCGTGAAAACCATCGCGAAGTTTTTGGGGAAGAAGTGATTGGTGACTGGTGACTGGTGACTGGTGACTGGTGACTGGTGACTAGTGACTAGTGGCTAGGGATTAGGGATTGGGGGATTAGGAGTGACTGGGATTCTCCGGCATCGTCATCCCGAGCGCAGCCGAGGGATCTTTACTGCATTGCGGGAATCAGCGTGTATGTGCGGAGGGAAAACGATGTCCTGGTGCTGCCTCATATCAGGCGATGAACGTTCTGCAATAAAGATCGAGGGCTACGCTCGAAATGACGATGCGCGCGAAGCGCTATCAAAACTCCGCGGCGCTTCCATATTTTTATGCGCCGCACCGCCCCTGCTGAACCCGTTGAACCCATTGAACCTTCCGAACCCGCTCACCGCATAAAACCCGCGCACCTCTTTCGCTTGCAGTCAATGGGACGACACGCCTAGATGGCTAACCACGAAATTTTTCTTTTTTAGAAAAATTTAATCCCCATACGCTTGCCTTCCGTAGTATAATACAGATAGGAAATAATCTATGTGTATGGGATGGGAGGTCTTTCATATGTATACTCTTTCCAATGAAGAATTTAACGGAAAAATCCCGCAGATCGATCCGAATGCGTTTGTGGCTCCGCAGGTATTCCTTTCCGGCGATGTTCGGATCGGAAAGTATGCGAGTGTATGGCCGGGCGTCGTGGCCAGAGGCGATGTGAACTACATCTCCATCGGTGAATGTACGAATGTACAGGATCTGGTCTGTCTGCATGTGGCGGATGACGATCCCTGCATCATTGGCGATTATGTCACTATCGGGCACTGCGCCTGCATCCATGCCTGTACCATTGAGGATCATGTCCTCATCGGCATGCATGCGACTGTTTTGACAGGCACCAAAATCGGCCGCGGTTCCATCATCGCTGCCGGTGCGCTTGTTCTGGAAAATCAGGTCATCCCGCCGAATTCCCTCGTCGTCGGTGTCCCGGCGAAAGTCATCAAGACCATTGACCGCGTGAAGAACATTCATGCGCAGGCTCTCAAGTATAAATGTGAATGGGCCATCGGCTATGGTGTGAAACCGGATATCGATGGAGAACTGTATCACGGAGAACCGATCGTTTAAAATATAGGAAAAGGGGCTGTGAAGAAATGAGGATTCATTTCTTCACAGCCCCTTTTTACTTTGCTTTCATTTGGTTCAGGGTTCAGGGTTCAAGGGTTCAGGGTTCAGGGTTCAAGGTTCAGGGTTTAGGTGGCGGCTTCGCCGCCTTTTTTTAGATGGCGCGCCACCCTTGAAAACCCATCCGCTCCCCCGCTTCGTCATCCCGAGCGCAGCCGAGGGATCTTTCTTGCACGGCCGCCATATGCACGCAT
>CAVBQN010000030.1:0-20677 GCA_963597545.1 Fusicatenibacter saccharivorans | reverse complement strand
TGTACACCGGCGTTCTCTTTCACATCGTGGCCGGCTGGGCGCTCTGGGGAGAGGTACTGACCCCGGCATCCTGGATCGGCGGCGCGCTCATCGTAGCAGGAAGCGGGATGTTATTATGGAAATCGAAGGGGAGCTAGTGGCTGGTGACTGGTGACTAGTAGCTAGGGATTAGGGATTAGTGGCTAGGGATTGGTGGCGCAGGGAGACTAGGAGACATTAGACATTAGACGTCTGCCCGCTGGCCTTCGGGCATCACCCCGCTGTTGTCATCCTGAGCGATGAAAAACGTCGTTTCTCTCCGCTCAGGATGACGATACGAGAATGCCGCTTCTCCAATAACCTTAGGGCATCGCCCTATTTATATTGCGGCGAAGCCGCCACCACAACCCTGAACCCTGAACCCTGAACCCTGAACCCTTTTGTCAAGATTTCCTTCCAAATTTTATTGACATCCCCTCTTCTCTTAGATATAATTATTCTGTTATGGTGCACGATAAATGGCACAACACGATGTAAGGAGGTGTTTATACATGGCAAAGATGACATTCCAGCCGAACAACCATTGGAGAAAACAGACCCACGGTTTCCGCGCTCGTATGAAAACAAAAGCAGGCCGTATTGTTCTGAAGAGAAGAAGAGCAAAGGGCAGAAAGGTATTAAGTGCCTAATCAAGAAATCAGCGAGGAGAGGGTGGGGTATACACTGCCCCGCTCTTCTCGTATCAGACAGAACAGGGATTACCGTCGGATTTACAGATCCGGCAAACGTTTCAGCAATCGGGCCGGGCTCTGCTATGTGGTGAAAACCAAAAAGCCGGGCACCCGCATGGGCTTCGTGACTACGAAGAAAATCGGCCACGCCTTTGCGCGGAACCGTGCAAGACGTCTGATGAAGGAGGTCTACCGCCTTCATATGGCTGAGCTTTCACCCCATTATGAAGTGGTGATGCTGTCAGGTATCTTCCTGACCGGTGCCACCTATCAGCAGGCGGAGAAAGCGATCCTTTCCTTGTGGCGCAAAGCCGGAATTCTGGTGAAATAAGATGAAAGAGCTTCTGATCGGTCTTGTCCGATTCTATAGAGCGTTTATCTCTCCCCTGAAGCCTCCTTGCTGTCGTTTCTACCCGACCTGCAGCGAATATGCACTGCAGGCGCTTCAAAAATATGGAGCCCTAAAAGGCAGCTGGCTCGCGATCAAGCGGATTTCCAAGTGCCACCCGTTTCACAAAGGTGGATACGACCCGCTCCCGTGAAGAGGCTGTCTTTTTTCAATGCTTCGCATAGAAAAAAGTGAGGAGTGAGGAATTAGGAGTGAGGAGTGAAGGTGCGGCGCAAAATAAAATGAAAGCGCCGCGAGTTTAGAAATCGATATCCTCATTTCGCATTTCTAATTCTATATATCCCCCTAATCCCTAATCCCTAGTCACTAGTCCCTAGTCACTAGCTACCAATCCCCGGCCATCCATCCCACCATAACCGCCGATTGATTTCCCGAAAACTCACCGGGCTCTTGAAATTTAGAAGGCTCGGGCATTTAGCGGCTGCAATACAGGCCGTATAAGGAGTAACCAATGAGTGATTTTCAGATTCCATTTCTGTCGAACTTAGTCGGAATCCTCGCAGGGGTCATGCGCGTCTGCTTGGAATTCTGCTATAAGATGACAGAAGACCTGGGATTTCCGAGCTACGGGATCGCCATCATCGTCCTGACCGTCATTATCAAGACGTTGCTGCTCCCGCTCGCCCTGAAACAGATCCGGTCCATGAAGGCCATGCAGGCCATTCAGCCGGAAATGCAGAAGATTCAGAAGAAATACAAGAATGACCCGCAGAAGCTGCGCGAAGAAATGGGCAAGCTCTACAAGGAAAACGGAGCCTCTCCGCTCTCCGGCTGCCTGCCGCTCCTGATCCAGATGCCATTCCTGATCTCCATCTACTACGCACTGCAGGGCTTTTCCTATGATCCAGCCCACGAAAGTTTCCTGTGGCTGGAAAGCCTGGCTGTACCGGATGAGACCTATATCCTTCCGATCCTCTCTGCTGCTTCCACCTTCATCATTTCCTGGCAGACCACCCCGAAGGACGCACCGAGCAACCAGAAGACCATGCTGCTCATGATGCCTGTCATGATCGGCTGGATGTCCCTGAATTTCCCGAGCGGCCTTGTCATTTACTGGATCGTCTGCAACCTGTACCAGCTCGTCCAGCAGACCATCATGTACTGGGGCGAAATGAAGGAACGCATCGGCGGCAAATCTTCCAAAGGGACCCTCACCGTCCATGGAGAGAACCAGCCGAAAGCGGAAGGAAAGAAGAAAAAAATCATCCGCAAGAAAGTCATCAAGAAAGTCGTGAAGAAGCCTGCGGATGCACCGAAAGACGAAAACAAAGAAGCCTCTCCTGAAAAAGCAGAAGCTCCTAAAGAAGTAAAAGAACCAGCCAGCGATGAAAAGCCGGCTACGGCAGAAGCACCTGCTAAGAGCACCGGGGAGGCTGATGAAAAATGAGAACAGTCAGAATCACAGCAAAAACCATCGAAGCCGCTGTTGCGGAAGGCTTGGAAAAGCTCGGCATCAGCCGCGAAGAAGCTGTCGTCCATGTCGTCGAGCAGCCCTCCAGCGGACTCTTCGGACTCATCCACAAGAAGATGGCTGTCGTAGACATTTCCGCACCGGATGAAGAAGTGCCGGAAGACACTGTCGAAGAAGTATCTCCTGCCGAAGAAGCACCGGCGGCAGAAATCCCTGCCGAAGAAGCGAAGGAAGAAACGCCGGCCGAAGTACCACAGGCAGAAGAAGCTGCCGAAGAAGTGAAGAAAGAAGCACCGGCAGAAGAGAAGAAAGCCGAGCGTGAAGAGCCGGCTTTCGATCCGGAAGAACAGAAAAAGGTCGCTGAAGAAGCAAAGACCTTCCTTACGGGCGTCTTTGCCGGTATGCACCTTGCTGTCACCATGGAATGCCGCATGACCGAAGAACGGATCATGATCAACCTCGTGGGCGATGGCCTGGGCATCCTGATCGGCAAGCACGGACAGACACTGGATGCGCTCCAGTACCTGACGAATCTGGCCGCCGGGAAATCCTTCCGTCATCACTACTTCATTCTGCTTGACGTCGAAAACTACAGAGAGCGCCGCCAGGATACCCTGGAAGCCCTCGCCAGACGCCTCGCAGGCAAGGTGAAGCGCACGGGCGAAGAAGTCCGCCTCGAACCGATGGCTGCCGGCGAACGCCGCATCATCCATCTGGCTCTGCAGGACGACCACGCCGTCTCCACCGATTCCGAAGGCGAAGCACCGTACAGATACGTTGTCATTCGTCCGAAGGACTGAGCCAAATAAAAAAGCAGCCGTGAGGCTGCTTTTTTTATGCATGATTTTCATTGATTCTACTGTCACGCGATACGTTACGAAAAAGTGAGGAGTGAGGAGTGAGGAGTGAGGAATTAGGAGTGAAGGTGCGGCGCACAAATAATAAAGCGCCGCGGAATTTCTATGAGTCATGCACAAATCATCCTATAAAATGGGGGTATGGGGGCACTTTATGAATTGTGTGCCCCTTCCTCCACTCCTCACTCCTCATTCCTCACTTAGGTGAAGCGGTTCGCGAAGTGTTTGGAATCCTGTGAAGCGACGTTCGCTCACCAGTCAATCCACGTCAGTGCCTTTTCCAGCTCATAGAATGATTTCCCATCCCAGAGGATGTCTTCGGTGAGGTGATTCAGGACATCTTCCGCGTCATCCGACTCGTAGTGATAGACAAGCTCCATGAAGTCTTCGAAAGGCTCCTTCGTGAAGCGGTACTTCTCGATGCTGATCCGATACTGATGCCGCCCCGCGTGGTACTTCAGCCCCGAGAAACGGTACACGAAACTTCTGTGACGGACAGAAGCCTCTCCGTCATTCATATAATCGATAAATTCATCTGCGTCTCCGCCGTGCATAGTGGTTCTCCTTTAGTCCAATCAAACAGAATCGTTTGCAATAAAAATGGGAATAAAAAAATTATAAAGTACGCATCACTGCGGGCATCGGTCACTGCTTATTTTTTCCGAGCAGGAAGTCATAGAGATTCTGGTGGATGATGCCATTCTGTGAGAAATCGATGGTGTCCATGGTAATGAGGTACTTGGGAAAATTGTCTGTGATTTTCTGGAACGGCGCAAGTTCGCGGGCAAGCACGGTTTCTTCCATGACTGAGAGCGACACCTGGTAATAGCGGATGTCTGTGCCTTTCTGCGCGACAAAGTCCACCTCCAGCGAATTGTAAAGGCCGGTGGAAATGGTATAGCCGCGGCGAAGGAGTTCGAGGTAGACTAGATTTTCGATGACATGCCTCAGATTTCCTCTGCGGTAGCCGATGAGACGATTGCGAAGCCCCAGATCAGCTACGTAATACTTGCCATTGGTGCGAAGCCGCGCTTTGCCACGGATGTCGTAGCGTTCACATTGGTAGAGCACATAGGCATTGACCATCTGTGTGAGGTAGTTATCGATGGTATCCGCGCTCGCGGAAGAGCCCTGCGATTTCAGCGTTCGGCTGATAGCACTCACGGAGAGAGGATTTCCGATATTCTCCATGATGAATTTGGCGGCTTTGAGGAAGACGCCTTCATTGCGGATGCCGCCGCGGATGATGATGTCTCGTGCAAAGATGGAGTCGAAGAGGCCGCTGTTGATGATTTCTGTAAGTTCGGGGTCTTTCGCGACTGCTGCGGCTGGGAAAGAACCAATGGTGAGATACTCATTGAATGCTTTTGCGACGTTGCTTTCGTCATAGCCGCGGAATGTCATGAATTCGGAAAGCGACAACGGGTACACTTTGATTTCGATGTACCGTCCTGTGATGTAAGTCAGATACTCGCCTGAGAAGAGACGCGAGTTTGAGCCAGTGATGTAGATATCGAGTGGAAACGTCGCTTTCAGCCCGTTGATGACTTTCGCCCATTCTTCGAGCTCCTGTACCTCGTCGATGAGAAGGTAGTAGCGATGGGCAGGCTCCGTGATATGCTCTTTGATGTACGCATAGAGCGTCTCTGCCTTTTCCAACGGAAACCAGGGAATCTGCTCATAGCTGATGTGGATGACGTGATTTTCTGGGACGCCCTGAGTGAGCAGGTGCTTCTTCAACATCTCAAGCAGCGTGGACTTTCCTGAACGGCGAATGCCGGTGATGATTTTGATGAAATCCGTATCCTTCGCGCGAAGTAGCTGATTCAAATAATAAGGTCGTTCAATCATGGCACACCTCCTTGCTTTTTATCTATTATACACTGAGAAAGTTTCGAAAATCAAAAGTTTTTCGAGTATAGGTAGAAAAACTTTTAGATTTCAGGAATTTTATCAAGTATAGATGAGGGAATGACGAGAAGAGGCGATGCCCAAAGGTGGCACTTCAGTCACGAGTCACTGGCTCGTTTTGCCTACCTTCTCCTTGCCATCTGTGCTATAATAAACCAGTTGCAGAAAAGTGGAAAGGGCAGGTTCTGAACCCTGAACCCGGAACCCTGAACCCGGAACCCTGAACCCTGAACCCATACGGTTCCTTTTCCGCAATACATGCGACAAATCGCATCAACGAAATACCCATCTCAGTTGTCATCTGAACACCAACTATAAAAAACAGGAGGCAAGATGAAAAAAGCTATTATCCTCTCCAGCGGCGGTGTGGACTCTACCACCTGCGTCTCGCTGGCGGTAGACAGACTGGGAGCAGAGAACGTCGTAACTGCTTCTATTTTTTATGGGCAGAAACACAAAAAAGAGATCCTTGCGGCACGCAAGGTCGCAGCGTACTACCATGTACGGCACTACGAATTTGATCTCTCTGCCATTTTCCAGTATTCGAACTGCTCCCTCCTCGCGGGCTCCACAGAAGAAATCGTCCACGAGAGCTACGCGGAGCAGATCGCCAAGAACGGGGAGGGCAAGGTCTCGACCTATGTGCCCTTCCGCAATGGTCTCATGCTCTCGACAGCGGCATCGCTCGCGGCGAGCCTCTTTGAGGAGGATGAGGTCGATATTTACATCGGTGCGCACGCAGACGATGCAGCGGGCGATGCCTATGCCGACTGCAGCGAGCCCTTTCTGAAAGCGATGGGCGATGCTGTCTCCATCGGTACCTATGGCAAGGTACATCTGGTCTTCCCCTTCGCGGAAATGAATAAAGCCGGCGTCGTGGCGACCGGCCTTGCTCTCCATACGCCCTATGAGCTCACATGGAGCTGCTATGAAGGCGGGGAGAAGCCCTGCGGCACATGCGGCACATGCATCGACAGGGCAGCGGCTTTCGCAGCGAATGGCGTCAAGGATCCGGCATTGGGAAAAAGTGACTAGTGACTGGTGACTTGTGACTGGTAGCTAGGGATGAATGGCTAGGGATTAGGGATTGGGGATTAGGAGTGACTGGGATTCTCCGGCATCGTCATCCCGAGCGCAGCCGAGGGATCTTTACTGCATTGCGGGAATCAGCGTGTATGCGCCGAGGGGAAACGATGTCCTGGTGCTGCCTTACATCAGACGATGAACGTTCTGCAATAAAGCCCCTCGGCTATGCTCGAAATGACGATGCGGGCGAAGCACTATCAAAACTCCGCGGCGCTTCTGATTTTTATGCGCCGCACCACCACTCCTCACTCCTAACTCCTCACTCCTAACTGGCGAGTAGAGCTTTCAAACGGAATCAAAGAGCAGCACGCCCAAGGGGCTAACCCTGAACCTTGAACCTTGAACCCTGAACCCTGAACCCATAAACCTATACTTACCCAATCCTATTACCTATTTATATAAGGACGACAATCTATGTTTACAGTAACGAAACGAATCGAAGTATCCGGAGCGCATTTCCTGCATCTGGACTATGAAAGCAAATGTACGAATCTCCATGGACACAACTGGATCATTACGGTCACGGTGCAGAATGACACGCTCGACCACAATGGCATGGTCGTAGATTTCTCCAAGATCAAGGAGATCGTGAACCAGTTCGACCACCATGTCATCAATGATGTCTTGGAAGGACTGAATCCGACGGCGGAAAACATCGCGAAGTGGCTTTGCGACCGCATTCCTCACTGCATCCGCGTGTCGGTGCAGGAGACGGAAGGGAATGTGGCAACGTATGAAAAAGACTGAAGCGTACCGCTATGATGACGGGCTCTTCCACGTGACGGAGATCTTCGACAGCATCGACGGCGAAGGGAAACGCACGGGCCTCATGGCGATCTTTGTGCGCCTTGCGGGCTGCAACCTGCGCTGCAGCTACTGCGATACCGCGTACTCGCTCTCGCTCGCGGATACCGCCGAAGCACTGACGGAAGAGGAGCTCCTTGCCCGCATCCATGCCTTCCCATGGAAGAAGATCACGCTGACGGGCGGCGAGCCGATGCTCCATCCCATTCGGCACCTGTGCGAAGTCCTTGGCAAAGAGGGCTATGAGGTGAATATCGAGACGAATGGCGCGGTGCCTCTGTTTCAAGAGCGGCCGCAGGGGACATTCTACACCATGGACTTCAAGTGCAGCGGAAGCGGCATGAAGGAACGGATGCGGGAAGAGAATTTCCCACGCCTTGGAAAAGAGGATGTGCTGAAATTCGTCGTGAGCTCAAAAGCAGATATGGATGAGATGAAGGAAATCATCCGCGCGCATTTCCACAAAGGCGAAGACCCCGTCTTCTATGTGAGCCCGGTCTGGGGACGCATCGCCCCTGCCGACCTGGTGGAGTATGTCAGACGAGAGAGATTGAGTGATGTACGGGTCCAGGTGCAGCTACACAAGATCATCTGGGATCCAGAGAGGAGAGGCGTATAATGGTCGATCGGAAGAAATTGGAAGAAGCTGCGCGGCTCATCATCGAAGCCGTCGGCGATGATCCCGCGCGCGAAGGCCTCGTCGAGACCCCGAAGCGCTTTGCGGACATGATGGCGGAGCAGTTTGCTTATAATGCGGTATCCAATGAAGATATTGCCCGGGAATTTGAAAAGACCTTCGAAACGCCGGAGAGCGATATGGTCGTGGTGAAAGACATCGACATCTTTTCCCACTGCGAGCATCACATCGCACTGATGTACAATATGAAGGTCGCAGTCGGCTATATCCCGCGCGGCCGCGTCATCGGTCTTTCGAAGATCGCCCGCATCGCAGATGCTGTCTCGAAACGTTTTCAGCTGCAGGAACGCATCGGTACGGACATCCGCGATATCATGCGCCTCGTGACACATGCCGATGACGTCATCGTATTCATCGAAGGGGAACACTCCTGCATGACCGCCCGCGGCATCAAGAAGCCGGGGACAAAGACACGGACGCTGGCGTCCTCCGGTGCTTTTAAGACGGACAGCGCGCTCAGAAAAGAATTTCTGGATATGCTGAAATAGAAAAACGGAATCGTTTCGTAGAAACGGTTCCGTTTTTGTTGTGTGCCGGGCATGGCACGATTCTTACTGGTGAAAGTCCAGTCGCAGGTATTTACCGCCGAGCGTAGCGGAGCACAAGCCGTAGACAGTAATGGATATGGGGGAGGAAGTGCATAGCAAAACTGTGAGCCTACGAACAGAAACTGGATATAAGGCTAAATGGTGGGCGAGGTTGCAAAACAAACTAAAGCCCGAAGGGTAAACGTAAAACCAAGACAGTAAATCCAGAGGTTGTACAGTGAAAGAATCGTGAATTACCCCGGGAGGCCCGGATAGCGTGGAAACACGTGCGAAAAAAGTTCATATCCGGGAGTCAGCTGAGGTCATATCTGAGTAGAATTTGAATATCTATAACGATGTAGCGCCGTATACGAGACCCGTACGTACGGTGCAATGGGAGGGGCAAAACTCTACCCTATTATGCAGTGGTGACATAGATAGGAGAGTAAAATCTAAATGATGATCACTCATTAAATAATGTCTTTAGACATTATTTAAGATGAAAGATAGATAATAAAAAATAACAAGCTCTAAAGTGATAAGAGCTTGTTATTTTTTTATATCTAGTATGGTTTGAATGATCAGTGAAATCTTTTGAATGGTGTCTGTAGGTTGCAATCGAAGTTGTTGCGTAATCTGTTGCAATAGCATGTTGTCTTCTAAAGAAATCTTCTCAGGACCGATAAAAAGCTCATATAGATTGATTCGTAAAGCACAGGCTATTTTCTCTAATGTTTTGACTGTAGGACTCTTTTTTCCTCGTTCTAGTTCACCTAAAAAAGCCGGATTGATTCCAGCTTCCCATGCCAGTTTTTCCTGGCTCATACCATTTCTGGTACGGAAGTATTTAATTCGTGCTCCAATATCCATCACGAAATCCTCCTTTTAAAGATAAACTATCATGTCTTTAGACATTGAACAACATACTATAAACATGTATAATGCCTATAGACGCCGATAGAGAGTAAGAGTGTTATTGTTTTAAAGATAAATATCATAAACTATCAACAATTTACTGTTTACTAACGTGAGGTGATAAGGTGTCTATTTTAGAAAGAATCAAATATGATGGTGTAACCAATGGCGAGCCTTGGCTGATTTATAAATGCAAGGAAGAAGATATTGCCTATGGATCACAGCTCATTGTGAGCACAGGACAAGAGGCCATTTTTGTTAAAGGTGGACGGGCCCAGGATATTTTCACATCAGGAACATATACGTTGGAATCTGGGAATTTACCATTTTTGCGAAAGTTTCTGAATATGCCCTTTGGTGGTAAGACCCCTTTTAGTGCAGAGATTGTTTTTGTGAATCGCACAGATAATTTGAATCTGAAGTGGGGGACATCCAGTCCGGTGACCTATGAGGATCCAAAGTATGGGCTCATATTAGATTTACGCTCTTTTGGGAGATTTGGGGTTCAGATTTTTGATAGCCGTCTATTTTTTAATCGATTTATAGGCTCTATGCGATTGGATAGTGGCTATAATCATAATTTTATTATCAATCAATTTTTGTCTACCATTAATACGAAATATAAAACACTTTTGATGCGATTTTTGTAAGAGCATCATATGTCGTATTTTGATTTGCCTGCTTGCTATGAGGAAATATCTCGTTTAGCAAAAGAAACGTTGTTAAATGATTTTGCTTCTTATGGGATTCATTTGCTCAATTTCATGGTAGAGTCAGTGACACCACCAAAGGATCAATATAGCCGGCTTCGACAATATAAAGAGGAATTATCCTTGGGACCTGATTTTTATACTAAGAGACGTTCTTTTGATATTTTGGAAGGAGCCGCCAATTCTTCGGTAGGGAGTATGGTTGGCATGGGGATGGGCCTAGGGGCCGGTATGTATGCGTCTTCTACTGCAGCTGGTCCTGTGGAACGATTGATGTCTCAAGTCAATATCAGTGATCCTGTACAGGTACAGAATAATCTGACTTGTCCCCATTGCCGAGAAGTGGTGAAGCAAGGAAGTGTTTTCTGTCCTCATTGCGGTCAGCCTTTGACGGAGCAGTTCCATTGTCCTTCGTGTGGAAAGGTAGTGGATAAGGAAGCTCGATTTTGTCAATTTTGCGGAGCTTCTTTGAAACGAGTTTGCCCTGCGTGTCATGCCGAGTTGGAACCGGGAGCAAAGTTTTGCAGCAAATGCGGAAAGAAGTGTGATGAATGCTAACGACAGAAATGCTAGAGTGTCCTCAATGCGGTGGTCCAGTACGGATGGATGAGCGAGAGTGTTCTTATTGCCATTCGCCGATACTTGTGAAGCGAGTGCAGGATTTAGACAAGAAAAGGCCAATGGAAATCAATAAGTATATCAAGGCGTATCAGAATTTCTTGAAAAATCATGAAGGCAAAAGTCCAGAAGTTTTTACAGCTATGGGCATTTGTCATCTCAAGAATGGCATGTACGATCAGGCGGTAAACGCTTTGGAAAAGGCGGTGAGTTTGTTATCAGAAGAAGGAGATAGTTATTTCTATTTGGCGGTAGCGAAAATGAAAGGGAAGCGCCCTTATTTACAGACCTTATCTACCATTAAATCGGTGGTACAGTGTTTGGAAACGGCTTTGTCCATAGAACCTTGCGGAAGGTATTATTATTTGTTGTACTTGATTCAGAAGGATTTTTACGAAAAGAAACGACTTCGTAATGGGAAAAAATCAGAAGATTTGTGCCAACAGGCTCTCTTACAGGAAGTGGATGATGAGGAAATGCTGTTGTGTCAAACCTATTGCGGATTGGTTTAACTATGAGAGCTGATTGAGTATATGCAAATCAATGGATATATATATTTAGTGAGGAGAAAATAATATGTTGAAAATAGAGAATCAAATCGATCGTTCTAAACTGAAGAAATATTTTTACATCAATTCTAGTGGTTGGTTAGATACTGTTTTTTGGATTAGTCTTCTTCTGTTTTGGACCGGTATTGGGGCAGTAGTATGTTTGATTTGTGGTGTGATTAAATTTGCGGGGGTATTCAAAGCAGGTGCTTCCTCAGCAGAAAAACTCTATGATGAAGTACGAAAAGCGGATGTACAATATTTTAGAAATCGGGCGGTGCAAGTAATGGGATTGGTAGACGAAGAAATGAGTTTGATTGATCCTATTGTAGCTAGTGGATTTGCTGATGAGGATGCGATTAAGTACGGAAAGGAAGTATCGGCGAATGATACAAAGAGAAATTTTTTGAAAATTATTTTTGATTATATTCTATCTATTCCGCGGTCCATTTGGCATTTTATTAAATCCTTTTTTACTGGAGAAGAAATTATTTCTCAAGCCATTTTTATGGAGGGAAGCGATAAAAAGATTAGAAGTTCCTTGGCTAGTGTAGAATTTATCGTTTTCACAGAAGAACAAGTTTTGGCCTATGTTTGTCAGTATGATGTAGCACTGGGGATTATTTTGAATGAATATACTCGTGAAGTATTCTATCGAGATATTGACTCTGTCAATTATGGTTCTGAATTGCTTCATATCTGGTCTGAAAATAAGAAAAAATACCGCAAAGTAGCTATTGAACAATTTAGAATGACCATTTCTTCCAGTAATAACATTTGGGCTTCCCTGTCAGGCGAAGGTAGCGTATTGGAAAATCAGATTACTGCGGTCAAGGCTTTGGTTCGGAGCAAGAAAGAAGAAATGAAATAAATTTAGTTGGCGATTAGCAGAAGGCTGTTGGCCGTATGCAATGTATTGTTCGGACATAATGGATATTTGGTTCTTGGTGTCTGATAATTTGGGTACTGTTATCATTGCATGCATAAGAATCATTCTACTGATACGACATTCTAAAGGGGGCGGATTTTTTGCATTCCAAATCCTATTCAAAGAAATTAGCCTATGCGGCACCAATTATCATGGCGATTGTAGGATTGGTGCTGTATAGCTATATTTTACCAGCGAAGTACATGAAAGCCATTAGTTTGATTGATTGGCTCTTTAGTGGTTCTGACCATATCATAGCCACATTACGAGATGCAGATGGGGTATTGGAACAATTTTATAAAATTCTGCTGACGAAAGTCATTGTATGGATATGGTCAGCTGGTTTTGTGATTTCCCTTTTTGTCTGTGGTCATGCGTTGCAAAACAGAAGGACTGCAAATTTATCGGCCAAATTGGTGGGACCCGTATTATCTCCTTTAGCTGATACACTTGTTTCTATGGTACAGGGGAATATACCTCAGAATAGTATAAATTTTATGCGGCTTATAGAGGCGATCATTGATTTACAAAGAATGGTAGAAGGATTGGACGATTTTGGTTATAGAAATCAAAATGTATTATCTCTCGAAGAGGAAATATATGAAGATTTTCAACATATCATGAAAGGTGTGGAATTTCTTAGAAGAGACAATTCTGTAGATCAAGAGAAAATAGATACTTTACTTACGGACATCTCTCATATCAAACAACTGATTTGGCAAAGGGAAAGTCTTTTGAAACATCGATAAGGAGCATGGGAGTAGTACTATGGAGTTATATGAAAAACTAGGTATAGCAGAATCAGCGGATGAAGATATCGTCAAGCAGGCTTTCCGAGAAAAGAAAATGGAGTTACAAAAACAGCTGGGTGCTAAAAATCCGGATGTACAGAAACAGGCATCCGCTGATTTAAGTGAGCTGATTCATGCGTATGCTGTTTGGAAAAAACAGCAAGGAACGTCAAATGAGGAAAAGGCAAAGATTAAAAACCCTGCCATAGAACGACCAGTACAAGAAGCAGCACAGAAAGAAAAGCCTATATCCGTGCCTATGGCAAGTCAGGCGGTAACAGTAGTGAATCAGACTCCCTCGAAGCAAAGTACTACGTCTGACGATGTATTACAAACTGTTTCTAGGGAAGAAAACACGCCTACTGTCAAGATTTTAATCGCTGTATTGGGAATCATTGTAGTCATTTTGGTAGGGTATATCGTTTACATGCATAGCGCCAATAACACTACACGAGAAAATCTGAACAAGAAAGTGGATATGGTGGAACCAAAATCAGGATTTTCTAATGAGCAACAACAAGAGAAAGAAAACATTCAGAGCTGCCTTCGCTTTATTGATCGTACGGATGATGAAATCGGGAATTTAGCACAAGATATCAATCGAATGACTGGTAAAAAAGGGGATGTGCGAGAAGATATCCGACGTATTAAAGAAAAAGGGAAGGACTTGCAGTCACAGATAGACAAAGTTTCTGCGCGAGTACAAATCAATCAACATATTTCTGCTAGGCATGTAGAAGCGTTGGTGGGACTTTTGGCATTGGAGAAAAAACGTATTTCCTTATTGATGAGTGGTGTCGATGAATGGCAGGATGGGAGTGAAACGTTGCCTTCTTTCAAAGAAGGGAGCAGGCTGTCCAATGAGTTTGATAAAGTGCTGGCACAATACAAGGCTGCTTTATGATGATTGCAATCATTTGGATTAGATAGCTATCAGAGCTCTAATTACAGTGAATAATGAGGAGGCAGTTTATGGGGAATTCATATAAAATTCTAGGGATATCTGAAAATGCGGAAATAGAAGAAGTCAAAGTGGCTTTTCAGGAAAAGAAAAAAGAGCTGCAAAAGCAACTTTTATCGAAGAAACCGGAGGAGCAAAAAGCGGCGGCAAACCAGTTACAAGAATTGGTGGCAGCTTATGGAGCTATCAAAAAACAAAGGGAGACGGCTATAGGAAACGGTAGTTTTTCTTCTTCTATTTCTAAAGAACCACAGAAACATGTTCCCGTCATGGGAATGGAAGTAGAAAAGAAATCTTCGACAGAACCATCCCCTCTTTTGCCATCCTATCAGCTAGATGAAAATGAAACGGAAGAGAGTTCTTGGCAGACCATGATGAAAAATGGGCAAGCTGGGAAAATTGCTATTGCTGTGTTGGGAGCTTTGGTGATTGGTTTGGGTGGTTACATTGCTTATGACCATTTTTCAAAGCCTACGATACCTGTTCCATCGCCGAATATAATCAATGATATCAATGGGAAAGCCTCAAAGGAAGCCTTGGATATTACCAACAAAATTAAAGAAGAATTATCCCATAAGCCTCAGGTGGAATTGCGTCCAAAGGCCAAAGAAACAGAAGCTGTAACAGAAGAAGTCGCAGACGAGAGTAGCGAATCTGATACCGCTAGCAGTGAAGAAACGACTTCGACAAGAAGCGTATCAAATCGTACGTCTGCCCAAGATGTATTCAAGAAATTTCATCGTGCGATTACCAGGAAGCAGTACAGGGATGCTTATAATTTCTATTCTTCTGATATGCAAAATGCGGTTGGCTCCTACGAAAGTTGGGCTCGTGGCTATATGACGACCGTTTCCAGCATGCCAGAGCAAGTATCTGTGATTGAGCAAACTGATGATATGACAAAATTGTCATTCATATTGAAGGCTGTGGATAAAAAGAATGGCAAAATGATTACTCGTCGATTCAAAGGAATTGTGACACTAGTACAGAGTGATGATGGATGGAAAATCGATGAAATTCGCGGAGATTGGTTATGATGAAACTAGGAAAATATAAAGCCATTGGCGGTTTATGCTTGGGCATAGCGGCTGCTTTGGCAGTAGCTGGATGCAGTATGCTTTCCGCAATTCATTCCTCATCTCAAGAAGAGACGGTCTTAGAAGATCCAGTGCTTACCCCTAAGGAAAAGGCAAACCGAATTGTGGCCCAAATGACGGATTCACAAAAAATCGGTCAGCTCATGATGATTGGCATTTATGGTACTTCTCTTAATGGGGATAGCCGTTACATGTTGACTGAATTTCCTAATGGCAATGTGATTTTGTTTGATAGAAATATGGAAACACCGGAACAGGTAAAACAGTTGAATGCGGATATCCAGAAAACAGTGAAACAATCTACCGGAGTACCGGCATTCATTGGCGTTGACCAGGAAGGTGGGCAGGTGGCACGGATGGAAACTTATATGCCGCCTATGCCTGCAGCGGCTGTGTTAGGGCAGCAAAGTCCGGCGGTCGCTGCTGATTGGGCTAGACAAACGGGACGTATGCTCAAAGATATCGGATTCAATACTAATTTTGCCCCTGTAGTGGATCTGGCGGGGGCTTATCAACGTTCCTATGGAAATACACCGCAAGAAGTGATTCCCTTTGCAAAAACGGTAATAGATGCCTATAAAGAAACTGGAATTTTCACTTCCTTGAAGCATTTTCCGGGGATTGGAAAAGTAAAGACAGACCCTCACATAGATGGGGACGTAGTGAATATCAGTCGGGCGGATTTAGATGTTCAAGATGGAAAACCTTATAAAGATTTGATTCCGCAGATTGATAATACTACATTCATTATGGTGTCTAATGTTACATTTCCAGGGCTAGATCCGAATGTTCCTGCTTGTTTATCCAAAACAATTATGACAGATGTATTGCGTCACGATTATGGATATCAGGGATTGATATTGACCGATGACATGGAAATGGGGGCCATGGCTAAACACTATGCATTTTCTGAAATGGGAGTGAAAGCTATTCAGGCCGGAGCGGATATTGTTCTAGTCTGTCAAGACTATGGACATGAACAGGAAGTCTATAATGGGCTGTTGAAAGCATATCGAAATGGTGATTTGGATAAAACTATGGTAGATGAAAAAGTTAGACGGATTGTGGAAGTTAAATTAATGAAAATGAAATAGCTTTAGTGAACGAATATGAAAGTGAGGAAATTTATTTTGGGAAATTCATTAACATCTAAAGCATTGCTTGTATTTATTCTTATTACTGGATTGGTAACATTCCTTTTTATGAAAATTCCTGATGAAAGACCTTATGAGAAAAAAATAGATGGTGTTTGGTATAATATCGATTCTGCAGATGTTGGGGAATCGGGAGTAATGTTACATGTGAATTTTATAAAAGCAAATTATGTTGATGGGGAAATGTGGCTTCTTGTTAATTATCCAGAAAATTTGTATGTCTTAGATAAAATTTCTGACGATGTATTTGTTCCATATGGTGGGAAAAATGAAGAAGAATTGAAGGCACAAAGAACGTTAGAAGGCACTGTAGTCGAAAAATTATATGATATTGCAATAAAGAAGTGGCCTGAAAAACATTTAGATAATGTTGAATATAAGAAACCTTTCATGCAAACATTTTATGCTAAAAAATATTTGAAAAAGTCTTGAGTCTAGTAAGAAAGGAATTCTAATAATGGAACAACAATTAGAACTATCTGCGGCTTACTGCAATCGTTGGATTATTTCTAAACAGAAAATTAATATTTATACAAAGCAACTCATTGAGGCTAAATATATGATAGGATGGGGGGAAGATGTTTTTTCTGCTAGGTGGAATGATGGGATACGTGGGATAAAATGGTGGTTATCATTACCTAAGAATTTTATACAAATATTTTTCGGTATGTATGCTATATTGGGCATAATTATGGTTTTGATAAATTCTATATTCCCAGTAGTCCCCTATTGGGCGACATATACATTTAACCAAAATAGAATGTCGTTTACTTTCTATTTTGGCTTGGCTCTTCTCGTCTTAACAGGGGGGATAATTTTATTAGATGCTATTATTATGGATTCTGACTACAAAAAGGATTGGAAAAATTTCATTAAGAAGCAAAAGGAAACAAAAGAAAATATCATTCCTAAATTGCATTCACTTATAGAAAGTGAAAAGAGAGAAGTGGATAATCTTGAATATCACATGGTTACATTGGGGGAATGCATTATTCCACAAAAATATTGGCAATATGGAGATATTTTATATGGGTATATACAAGATCGAAGAGCTAATTCACTTTCTGAGGCTATTAATTTACTGGTATTTGAACAAAGACAAAATTATAATACACAGTTATTAGAACAGTCGGAACAACATGCTCGTGAAACCAAAGAGCTGGCTAGAATCAGTGCGCAAAATTCTGAAATTGCGGCAAAAGAAGCAGAGAGAGCAGCTGATAATGCAGAGATTGCAGCATGGTTTAGTGCGATGGCATACTTTGGTAGGAAAAAATAATGTAGCATTTGAAGGAGATAGAATGATTAAAACGTATAGGAAGAAAGTAGTTGGCATAGTAGCATTGATGTTTGGGGTAATTTCTTTTCCTGCTGAAGCCATGCAATTTTCACAACCAACTAAATTAGGGACTTTTGAGTGGAATCAGGTCGGACATGGATTTATGATAGAAGGAGCAACTTACAACCAGGGCGATAAATATACCAAGATCAGAGGTAAAGCATCAAAAGGATTTGGGAAGGGAATGGTCCAGTTTGGTCGGGGCAAAGATGCCATATATATTAGATATGATGCCTATCAGAAAGAACCGGTGGCCTATATGGGAAATAGAAATATGTCTTCCTTTGTAGATTTTGGGAGTGTTAGGAAAGTAATATATTGCGTGGATAGTGATAGTGATTTGGTCGTATATCCATTATCGGTTGTACATTCTTTCTTTGATTTTGAATTGGTTGGAAAAAGACGTGATGGGACTTTTGTCAAATTTGTTGATAGTAATGATATATCAGAAGCCTATTTTGGTAGAAAATATGGATGTGACTACTCTTTAAATACTATGCGGGTAGAAGGGGATACGATCGTGGTTCCTTATTCTTGTCAATTTGGAAATCTAGAAAAAGGCGAATTTCATTTTCAATGGGATGAAGACGCGCAATGGTTTGGTGTAGAACAAGTTGTTTACTGAATGAGTAGTGAATGTATTTAATAAAATACATTTAAATCCCAATGAAAAAATGAGCCATTCGTCCGTGAATTTTTGAGCCAATGAAAAAGCACATCTCTGAAATCAATCAGAGATGTGCTTTTTTCAATGTGTGCCGGGCATGGCACGATTCTTACAACAAGCGATAGCCCAAATACTAACACTGGGATATGAGAAATATTTCAGTGATCATAGTATGGGATTTAGACCACAAAGAGGATGCCATCAAGCCATAGAACAAGCACTCACATACTTGAATGAAGGCTATGAATGGGTCATAGATATGGATATAGAAAAATACTTTGATACAGTAAATCATGACAAATTAATTTCAATACTCAGAGAACGCATCAATGATGCGCCAACCCTGCACCTGATACGGAGTTTTCTAAAAGCCGGAATCATGGAAGGCGGAATGTTTAAGAAAAGCACAGAAGGAGTACCACAAGGTGGACCACTGTCGCCTATACTAGCAAACGTCTACCTAGATAAACTGGACAAAGAACTGGAATCTAGAGGGCTCAGATTTGTACGCTATGCCGATGACTGTGATATATTTGTCAAATGCGAAAAAGCAGCGGACAGAGTCATGCGATCAGTAACCAGCTGGATAGAAAGAAAACTCTACCTCAGAGTTAGTGCAGAGAAAACAAAAGTAGTAAGACCAACAAAGAGTCAGTTTCTTGGATTTACCTTCTGGAAACAAAAAGATGAATGAAAATGTAAACCAGTAAAAGACAGACTGCAGAAACTTTACGATAAATGTAAGCAAATAACATTGCGTAAAAGAGCAGGAGCTAAGCGGTTAGCAAGATACATTCATCGAATTGAACCAAGTGGTCAAAGGATGGATAAACTACTTCAAAATAGGGAGCATGAAAGGGCGACTGAAAGAGTTTGGGGAATGGCTAAGACATAAAGTGCGAGTCATAATCCTAAAGCAATGGAAGAAACCGAAAACCATCATAAGAAATCTAAGTATCCTTAACCGTATAGTAAAATGTCGTTTCACAGACGAAGAAATATACAAAGTAGGTAACAGCAGATTGGGATGGTATAGACAGGCTGCCATGTACGTGGTTAATTATGCTATCCATCCAAAACTTTTGAAAGAAAATACAAAGAGTCGGCCAGGATTGGTCGACCCTTTGGAATATTATCTGAGTAGAATTAGAATATCTATAACGATGTAGCGCCGTATACGAGACCCGTACGTACGGTGCAATGGGAGGGATAAAACTCTACCCTATGGGACTTTGGTGACTAGTGACTAGGGATTGGGGATCAGACATCAGACATCTGACGTTTGCCCTCCGACCTTCGGGCATCGCCTCCTATATGTGCGGCGAAGCCGCCACCGCCATTTCTAAGGAAACACTGATTAAATCGTTGTCCGACTTAGCTCTTGTATTTTCATGCAAGGCAAGGAATAAGCCGCCGCGAATAGCGAGCTATTTAAGGCGGGTTATGACGAAGCCTTGCATGAAAATACATGCCAAGTCGGACTCTGCGATTTAATCAGCGTTTCCTTAATTTCACATTTCTCATGTTTTACTTCAGTGCCACAGTCCATCCTCCCTCGCAGAGGACGAAGAAGAGGAGCAGTGAGACGAAGATGGCGATGCAGGCAGGAAGATGGTAGCTGGTATAGAAGGGATCTTCCTCTTTCTTGACAGCCTGATAGGGCATGGCGTGCATGACCTCGTAGAACTCATCGGGAATGAGACCTTTGCAAAAATCCGCAAGGAACTGGGCATAGCGGAGCGTTTCCTGACTGAAGAAATAAAAGATCGGTGTGTAGAGCGGTACATGATTTTTTTCGGAAAGGATGGTGAGACAGCTCGTGATGATGCTTTTCAGCCGCTGATTCCGTTCCAGCGGCTTTTCTTCCATTTGGGTCGAAACGGCATTGAAGATATTGTAGAAATGATCCATTTCCTCTGCCCGGTATCGCGTATCCAGATCCGGCGGGAGGAAGGACTGGTCGCCGACCGCACGCCCCGGGTCTGCCTCTTCCCGGAAGAAAGCAGGGAAGGCATCCTCGATCTGATGGATGCCTTCGAAAATATGAAGGAGCGGGGTGTAGTCTTTCGCATAGTCCTTCAGGATATACTTGGCGATGTAGAGGCGAAAAACGATGTAGTCTGAGAGGAAGGCACACCAGTTGTCCCGATCACGGTCGTGCATCAGGATCTTCTTCTCCTTCACGAATTTTCGGAAGATCACGTGAAGTCCGTAGCTTCCCTGTGGCTGGCTGGTATAGGAAAAAAGCGCCCGCCGGCAGAGGGTGATGCCCATACTGGTGAGGTACTGTGAGTGATCCATGGCGAGGCTCCTTTCTTGGAGGGTCAGCCCGTGGGACGGCTCCGTCCACTGATTCTGAATGAAAACTTTGCGCGAATGAGGAATGAGGAATGAGGAATGAAGGTGGCGGCTTCGCCGCGAATATATATGGGCGATGCCCGAAGGTTTGCGATAGCAGGTTTCCCTCGTATCGTCAGCCTTCCCCTCGAGGGGAAGGTGCCCCGAAGGGGCGGATAGGGCACTGGCGGCATGAAAGA
>CAVBQN010000029.1:0-20778 GCA_963597545.1 Fusicatenibacter saccharivorans | reverse complement strand
ACGCTATACCGCTAGCATGCCCCTATTGCCTTCGGCACTTCCCCCGAAGGGGGAAGCAAGTCGTTACGTCGCTATCAAATTCCTTAACTTAATAGCATTACCTATTGGGGAAGGCAGGCTAAACGGAACGATACGGCGCGCCCTTTCTCCAAGGGAGGTACTACGCAAAAAGGACAAATCCCCGAACCCTGAACCCTGAACCCTGAACCCGACAACCTCCACTATCTCTTCTTCGTTCCGAGATCAAGGAAGAGACGGGTGATATTGGTCTTGGAAATGCGGCCCATGAGCTTGAATTTCTTCTCGCCTTCGACATCCTGAAAGATGCCGACAGGCAGACAGTCGATCTCATAGTCGATGAGCTTTTGGGCAACGGATACCATGTCTTCGTCCGGTTCTGCGAAGATCATCTTCGAGCGGGAGGTCATGACCATGGAAATCGGCACTTTGGTCAGATTTTCACGGCCCATGGCTGTCTTCAGCAGGTCTTTTCTGGATACTACGCCCATGACGTCATCGGGCTTCCCCACGAAAAGGGTGCCGATGTCTTCCGTGAAGAGAAGGACAGCGGCATCGTAGGCATTCGATTCTGCACTGACCAGAACAGGTCTGGACATGCAGGCCTCTGCGGTGCAGGAACGGATTTCTGCCGCAGCCGGATCCTCTCCTCCTCCCAGGTAGTAGTAGCCCAGTCTCCGTCTGGCGGCGATCACTTCTCCCGAGAGAAGCACCGCCAGGTCTCCTCGCAGGGCGCTTCGTGTCACATGGAGACGCTCAGCGATCATTTCACCTGTGATCGGCCCGTTTTCCCGCACAATGCGGGTGATTTCTTTTTGGCGGCTGGTCAGCTGCATAATTTGCTTCCTTTTTTGTATTGACAGGAAACCGGGACTGCTCGAAAACAGCCCCGGTCACCGGAATTTTTCAGTTCAAAGCTCTCGCCTGATGGGGAGAAAAGTCTTTTGGCCGCTTCACTTAACAGCATTACCCGAGAAGGGGAGCCAAGATGTCAGCCACTTTACTTCACTGCCCAATGGACAGGCGAAACGCTTTCAGGCAGCGCCAGGGATTACCAGGTATAGTCTTCGGTATCTTTGATTCCTCTGCCGGTAGCTGCATCGAGCATCAGTCTCTGTTCGATGCGAGCGACATTTCTCTTGGTGGCTTTGACCATATCCGGGTTGACGGATACATAGTCGATACCGCTCTTGACGAGGAATTCGGTGAAGTCTGGGTATACGGACGGAGCCTGGCCACAGATGGAGACAGTCTTGCCGTCTTTGTGTGCGGTTTCGATCAGGTGGCGGACAGCTCTCTTGATCGCGAGGTTTCTTTCATCGAAGAGGGCGGAAACGGTATCATTGTTTCTGTCGCAGCCGAGTACCAGCATGGTGAGATCGTTGGAGCCGATGGAGTAGCCGTCAACGAATTCATTGAATTTATCAGCCAGGATGATGTTGGCCGGGATTTCTGCCATGAGGAAGAGCTTGAAGTCCGGACCTCTTTCCAGACCTTCTTCCTTCATGATGGTGGTGACCTTGCGTGCTTCATCGACGGTTCTGCAGAACGGGATCATGCAGTTCAGGTTCTTCAGGCCGAATTCTTCACGGACTTTCTTGACTGCTTTGAGTTCGAGACGGAATGCGTCGGTGTAGGTCGGGTCGTAGTAACGGGAAGCACCTCTCCAGCCGAGCAGGTCAGCCGGTTCTACCGGTTCATACTTGTCGCCGCCCTTGAGATTTCTGTATTCGCCGGACTTGAAGTCGGAGAAGCGGAGAACGACCGGACGCGGAGCGAGTGCACGGCAGACTTTGGAAATGCCTTCAGCGAGCATGTCGATAACTTTTTCCGGTTTGCCCTGTTCGATGAGGTAGAGCGGATGTTCATGGATGAAGGTGGTCCAGATGAATTCTTCACGCATGAGGCCGATGCCGTCGCATGGGAGGCTTGCATATTTATCAGCGAGATCCGGATCGCCAAGGTTCATCATGACGCCGGTGCCGGTCGGTGCGAAGTATTCTGCCACAACGGTCTGAGCAGCGCCCTGTGCCTGCTGCGGTTCTTCTTTCTTCACGAGGTCAGCGACGATGCCGTCATAAACGACGCCGTTCTGTGCATCGATGGTGATGTCCTGTCCAGATTTCAATACTTTGGTCGCTTCTACGCTGCGGCTCTTGGTGCCGACAACGCATGGGATGCCGAGTTCGCGGGAAACGATGGAAGCGTGGCAGGTCATGCCGCCAGCATCGGTGACGATCGCGATGGCTTTCTTCATCGCCGGTACCCAGTCCGGGGAGGTCATCGTGGTGACGAGGACTTCGCCTTCCTGGAATTCGTTGATATCTTTCGGGTCGGTGATGACGTGGCATTTGCCTGCTGCCATTCCCGGGCTGGCCGGAAGACCTTTGACGAGTACTTTATGATCGGTGGTCAGTTTCACTTCAGTGCCTGCTTTCTTTTCTTTATTCTTCTTGGACCAAACGGTTTCCGGACGAGCCTGGAGGATCCAGACGCGGTTCTGGTGGTCGACAGCCCATTCCATATCCATGTAGCAGCCATAATGCTTTTCGATGGCCTTCGCATAGGTAGCGAGCTGGACGACCTGTTCATCGGTGAGAGCCTGCGCCTTGGCAAGGTCTTCCGGTACTTTTCTTTCTTCTACATCGCCGCCCGGTTTACGAACGAGTTCGATGGCTTTTTCATTGATGTGGCGGGAAGCAATGGTGAGGTCTTCCTTGTTGATGATGAAGTTATCCGGGGTGACAGTGCCCTGTACGACGTATTCGCCAAGGCCCCAGGAGCCTTCGATCATGATGGACTTGTCATCGCCGTTGGCAATGTTCACGGTGAACATGACGCCTGCGACTTTGGAGTCAGCCATCATCTGGACAGCAGCGGAGAGAGCGACGTTTTCATGGTCGAAATTCTTCTTCGCTCTGTAGTATACCGCACGGTCGGTGAAGGTGGATGCATAGCATTCCTTGACCTTACGGATGACCATGTCACGGCCGGTGACATTCAGGTAGGTGTCCTGCTGTCCTGCGAAGGAAGCATCCGGCAGGTCTTCTGCGGTAGCAGAGGAACGAACGGCTACATATGGGTTTTCTTCGTTGACTTTCTTGGAGAGTTCTTCGTAAGCATCGCCGATCGCGGTAGCGAGGTCTTCCGGCATTTCAGCGGAAACGATGCTTTCGCGAATCTTAGTGCATACTTCATGGAGTTCGACAGAGTCTTCTACATCGGAAAGTCCCTGCAGCAGTTCGTGGATCTTTTTGTTCTGCCCGGTGACATCCATGAAATAACGGTAAGCATGAGCTGTCGTCGCGTAGCCGTATGGTACCGGCACGCCAGTCGAGGTTGTCAGTTCACCCAGAGAAGAAGATTTCCCTCCGACCAGATTGACATCTTTTCTGTGCAGTTCATCAAACCACAATACATAAGCATTCTCTCTTGCGTCCATCATGTCCTCCTAAACAATGAAGATAAGAATCGTTGACTTGAAATGTACACTTAATTTCAAATTGCTTTACTTATAGTATACCTATTTAGAGAAAATGTCAAATGCATAATGTGCAAGAATGGCATGTTTTTGTGAAATAAGGATAGACTTAAAAAAGGGGCGGGGTTCAGGGTTCAGGGTTCGGGGTTCGCCCGTGGGGGCGTCGTCCCCTTCCTCCCTGATGAAAGCTCTGCTTCGAATGAGGAGTGAGGAGTGAGGAGTGAGGAGTGGTGGTGCGGCGCATAAAAATCAGAAGCGCCGCAGCGTATAAATAGGGCGATGCCCGAAGGCGGTATTTAAGTCACCAGTCACTAGCTACCAGTCACTTGAGGCTCCTAATCCCTAGCCACTAATCATCCCTGCTTTCAAACTTCAGGGTTCAGGGTTGTGGTGGCGGCTTCGCCGCAAATATATATGGGGCGATGCCCGAAAGTGGTATTCAAGTCACCAGTCACAAGTCACTAGTCACTAACCACTCCTAACTAGCGAGCAGAGCTTTCATCTGGAATCAAAGGATGCCCCGCCCCACGGGCTAGCCCCGAACCCTGAACCCTGAACCTTGCACCCAAAAAGAGCTCTCCCTTTCGGAAGAGCTCTTTCTTTAAAATCTGAGCGATGTAATGAAGTACGCTGCGCAGCTGACGAGGACGGTCAGGATGATCATCATCGGATCGGCGATGGAGGTACGGTAGTTTTCCGGATTGTAATGCGTGCGTTTCCGGAAAGGCCGCGCATCGAGGAAGTCCATCGGATTGCTCGTGAGATCCATGAATTTATCATTCGCAATGCCCCAGGCATCGCCAAGGCCTTTGCAGAGAGCGCACATGAGCCCGCTCACGAAGTTCACGATGGCAGCGAATGGTTTTCTGTAGAACCAGTCGGTGTCGAGGCTGAGTGCGGTGTGCGGTTCCATCCTCGGGAGGAACATCATGAACGGCACCATGGTGACGACGAGGATTTCTACATAAGACAGAAGATGGGCTGCCGTGAAGGGTTCATAGGTGACGGTGCCGAATGGCAGGAAGCGGTAAAGCAGATCCGGATATACGCCATAGAGGAAGCAGAGGCAGGCGCCAAGGCCCATCGCGACGTACATATTCTTTGGGAGCTTGTGCTTCATGACGATGTCTTTTTCTTCATTTCTAAGGAAAATGAAGTAGCCCATCTTCAGTGTGATGGATAAAAAGGTACCGACGCTGGCAAGCTCGAGCAGGGTGTAGACCCAGTCATAGCCAGCTTCTGCCGCGGCCGCGATGGTGATGGTCTTACTGATGAAGCCATTGAAGAGCGGTACGCCGGAGATGGAGAAGGCGGCAACGAAGAAGCAGAGAGCGACGAATGGCATTCTCCTGGCCATGCCGGAGAGCTGATTGATCTTGCGGATGCCTGTCGCATAGATGATCGCGCCCGCGCACATGAAGAGGAGCGACTTATACAGGATGTGTGAGAAGGCATGTGCCGCTGCGCCGTTCAGAGCCATCGCCGTGCCGACGCCGACGCCGGCAACCATGAAGCCAACCTGACTGATGATGTGATAGCCCAGCAGGCGGCGCATATCATTTTCCATGATCGCATAGAGCGCGCCATAGAGCGCCATGAAGCAGCCGGCAGCCATGAGGAAGTCAGTCCCCGCAAAGATACGGATGAGCGCATAGACGGCGACCTTCGTGGTGAAGGAGGAGAGGAAAACGGAGCCGGTGATGGTGCCTTCCGGATACGCATCGACCAGCCATGCATTCACCGGAGGGATAGCCGCATTCACGGCGATGCCGATGAGGATCGCCCAGAAGGGCAGGTTGTGTGCGCCCGCTGCGAGGTTCGTGACAAGGCCGTTTCCGCTTCCGACTTCGAGGAAGATCCCATAGAGCAGAAGGTTCCCGCCCAGCATGTGGACCATGAGGTAGCGGTAGCCTGCGCGGCGCGAGGCCGGGGTGTGATGGCACCAGATGAGGAAGAGGGAGGTCACGGCAAGACCTTCCCAGAAAGCGATGAAGGTCATCCAGTCCTTGGCAAGAGTGACGCCAAGCGCACATCCTGCGTAGGCCATGCAGGAGAAGGCTTCGATGCGGCTTTCATTGTGGCAGGCGTAAATCCCGCCGATGCAGGCCATCAGAGCAAAGATCATGCAGAAGACGTAGCTTAAGCCATCGACATGGAAGTAGTCCAAGGTATAGCCGGTGCCAAAGAATTCCATGGAAAGGTCTGTACCCATCGGCATAGAGAGCGCGGCAGCAAGGGCCGCGAAGGGGCCGACGGCGAGGACGACTTTCCGAAGAGTCTTCGGTACAATGGCCGCAATGAGTCCGACAAGGACGAGGATGATGCCAGGATGCAATGCATTACTCAATGTGGCCACCTCCTCCGCGCGTATAGTAGTTCTCGTGACGCTGCAGGAGCGGCGCCATGATGAGTTTGGCAAGGATGATCAGGATCCATCCAGACACAAACCCGAAGAAAATATCATAGCCGAAGGGCAGCGGCCACCATGACGGGCTGTGCAGGTGTACGCCTGCGATTTCAGCCGCGCAGGAGACGAGCAGAATGACAGCGGCCAGAATGTAAATTTTTTTCTTCGTCATTTCAGCCACCCCCCGTTCCATCCGGCACAGATGCCGTTTGCAGCCATATCGGCCAGATCATAGAAATGCGGATAAATATCCGGCAGCACACCCAGAATGACGGCGAGCGCGGTCGTGATGCAGATCGGGATCAGCATGGAGTAGTACATATCACCATACTTTCTGAATTTTTCCTGCGGGTCATGCCGGAAGTATGCCATGCGGACGACCGGCATCAGGTAAGCCGCGGCAAGGAGCGCACTGGCGACCCAGATCAGGATGTAGAGAGGTTTCCCCGCCTGCAGCGCGCCGAGAGCAAGGTTCCACTTACTGACGAAGCCTACCAGGAATGGCGTGCCCGCGATACCGAGGGACGCGATGGTGAAGCAGGCCATGGTGACCGGAAGTTTCTTCCCGATGCCATAGAGCTCACTGATGTTATTGCGGTGCGTTCGCGCAATGATGAGGCCGGCGCACATGAAGAGGGTGATCTTCATGACCGCGTGCGCGACCAAGTGCAGGTACGCGCCCTTGATGGAAAGCGGCGAGAGCAGAGCCGCGCCCAGCACGATGTAGGAGAGCTGTCCGACTGTCGAGAAGGCGAGACGGCGTTTCAGGTGATCCTGCCGCATAGCGATGAGGGAGGAGATAATGATACTGCCGGCAGCGAACCAGGCCAGGACGTCCACGACGCCGATCTGGGAGAGGAGCTGCGGCCCGAAAACAAATCCGATGACACGAAGGACAGCGAAGACGCCAGTCTTGACGACAGCCACCGCATGAAGCAGGGCGGAAACCGGAGTCGGCGCGATCATGGCTGCCGGCAGCCAGCCGTGCAGCGGCATGACAGCTGCCTTGACGGAGCCTGCCATGATCATCAGGATGAAGATGAACTGGAGTACCCACTTCGGAGCCATGTCCGGGGTGAGGAAGCCGCCCGGCTTGAAGTCGACGGTCCCTGCGATGCAGTAGACGGCGATGATGCCGGCGAGGAAGAGCTGACCGGAGATCAGTGTATAAATGAGGTACTTGCGGCTCGCAGAGAGCGCTTCCGCATTTCTCTTATGAAGCACCAGAGGGTAGCTCGCAAGGGTCAGGAGTTCGTAGAAAATAAAGAAGGTGATGAGGTTCGACGCCATGGCGATGCCCATGACCGCGGAGAGGCAGATCGCGAAGGCCGCGAAGTAGCCGGTCTGTTCTTTTTCATTGTTGCATCGCATGTAGCCGATGGAGTAGAAGTTCATCGGCACCCAGAGCATGGAGGCCAGCGTCGCAAAGATCATGCCCGCCGGATCCGTCTTCAGCGTGAGCCCCAGGGTGTCGGTGATGCGGCAGAGGGTCCACTCGTACTGATTGCCGTCAAGGACCCCCGGCACCATGGAAAGGATGATGCCAAACATGATAACGGAAGCGATGGCGCTCCACGCCTCACGCACATTCGGCCATTTCCTGCTGAATGCGATCAGGATCGCAGCGAAGAAGGAAACGCCTACCGCCAGAAATGGTCTGCAGTCTATGATAGTCATTTCAGAAACACCCCCGGCAGTCCCAGTTTAATCACATCAGACACGATGGTCGCATTGCCAAAGCCCAGCGCGATGATCATGATGCCCATGATGAGGATCGGAATGACCATCGGCAGCGGCAGCCCCAGCTTGCCTTTATGCGGGTGAACCTCTGTCAGAGAGGCTTCGCGCTGGACGAACATCTGCTCAATGATGCGGAAAAAGTAGATCGCATTGAGAAGCGAGCTGATGACCAGTACGAAGATATAGAAATACTCTCCGCCGGTGTAAGCCCCCAGCATGAGATACCACTTGCTGAAGAAACCGCAGGTCGGCGGCAGGCCGATCATGGAAAGCGCCGCCAGCGCCACCGTGATGGAGCTGATGGCCATCTTCTTATTGAGGCCGCCCAAGCGGTACAGATTCACTTCGCCAAAGCGGTACTGGATCCCGCCGATGACGAGGAAGAGCGAGCTCTTCATGAAGGCATGGTTGATGATATGCATCACGGCACCGATGAAGCCGTACATATTGCCCATCGCCAGACCGATGGCGATGTAGCCGATCTGTGCGACCGAGGAGTAGGCGAGCATGCGGCGGAAGTCGTACTGCGCCATCGCCATGACAGAGCCGATCAGGATGCCGCACACGCCGAGGATGCCCAGCACGTTCAGCGCACTTTCCACAACCGGATTATCGACCTGGAAAATGTAGTAAATGAAACGGATGAGCGCATACGCCGGTGCCTTGCTCATCAGGCCTGCGATGAAAGCAGCTGCGCCCGGATGCGCGTAGGTGTAGGCATCCGGCTGCCAGCCATGCAGCGGGAAAAGCGCCATCTTGATGCCAAAGCCGATCAAAAAGCAGGCGACGGCCATGGCAAAGAGCGGTGAATGCAGATGCGGGATGATGAGCTGCGCGAGGTCTGCCATATTGAGCGTACCGGTCATCGCATAGAGATAGCCGACACCCAGGAGGTAGAGGGACGCACCGATGGTCCCGATGAGGAGGTAGCGGAAAGCAGCCAGCATGGATTTCCGACCGCCAAGCGCGATCAGCGCATAACCGGAAAGCGACATGATTTCCAGATAGACATAGAGGTTGAATACGTCGCCGGTGATGATCATGCCGGAGAGGCCGACCGTCAGCAGACCGAAGAGCGTATAGTAGCCGCCCACGTGGAGCCAGTCCTCATCCTTTACAAAAGGACGGCTATAGAGCGAGACGAGCATGGAAATGAAGGTGACCAGCACCGCAAGGATGCTGTTCAACGGATCCAGCGCAAATTCGATGCCGATCGGCGGGATCCAGCCGCCCATCATGTAGTGCCAGGTCGCTCCGCCATTTTCAAGGACATGCTGGAGCACCAGGCAGGCATTCGCAAAAGCGCCTGCGATGGACGCCATCACGATGTAGGAGCCCAGATTCCGGCTGATGCGGGAGAAAAGCATGCAGAGCAGCGACCCGGTCAGCGGCAGGAGTACGATAAATACGGGAGCGTGCTGTGTCATTTACTAGCCCTCCTCAGTACTTCTACCTCTTCCACGGAGCCATAAATTTCCTTGATGCGCATGAGGAGCGCGATCGCGACCCCCGTGGTACCAAGGCTGACGACGATAGCCGTCAGCATCAGACCGTGCGGCAGCGGGTTGATATACATTGATGGATCCGTCGTGATGCCATTCTGAATCGGGATCATCGCCCCGTCCTTCTGCGCAAAGCACAGGTAGAAATAAATGACCGCGACCTGCATGACGTTCATCGCCATCAGCTTTTTCATGTAGTTCTTGCTGAGGACCATGCCGTATACGCCAAGGAAGAAAAGAATCATGACCAGGGTGTAAAGACCTTTCGTTTTCAGGAATTCATTCAGTACGTCCATTCTCTTCACCCCTTTTCACGATAGCATCCAGCAGATTGATGATCGTCATCATGACGCAGATGGCGACGCCGATCTCGATGAGGAAAATCCCGGTCGCATGCATTTCATTCTGCGCTTCCATCTGGATCGGCATGTAATTGTAATTCAGGAAGAAATCTGCCCCGCCCAAAAGCGTCAGCCAGCCAGTCAGTGCATAAATGAAGGTGCCGACACCAGCCAGCACGACCGATGTTTTCCCAAGCACATTGAATTTCGTATCAAAGCCCAGGATGAGCCGCGCGAGCAGCACGCCCACCGAGAGCAGCGCCCCCGCCTGGAAGCCGCCGCCCGGAGAAAATTCGCCAAGGCAGAGGATGTAGACCGCATAGACCATCGTGAAGGGCACCAGCATGCGGAAGGCTATATTCAGGATCAGACCGCCAAATGGTTTATTCATTTGATAATCTCTCCTTCCTCCGGATCTTCCGGCTCCTCTTCAGGACGACGGCCCACCGTATTGCTGGTCAGGATGAGGACCGTCGTCAGCCCTGCCAGGAACATGACCGAGGTTTCCCACATGGTATCGAAGCCTCGATAGTCGATGATGACGCCAGTGACGATATTCGGAGAGCCCGTATCCTCCTCACTGCGCGAGATATAGGTCGGTGTGACATGCGTATTCGGTGCCGTATTCGGATCCCCGATTTCCGGAAGGTACGTGACCACCGAGACGAAGAGCGCCGTCATGACCGACAGAAGTACCGCTACCAGTCCACGCATTACTTACACCACCTATCAATTTTCTTCAGCGATGCTACGAAGAAGATCGTAGAAATCGTACCAATGACCGCTTCTGTGAAAGCCACATCCGGAGAACCCATCATGAGGTACAGGAGCACCGCGCAGAAGCTGAATGCACTGTAGATGATAGCTGCGGAGAGGATATCCTTGCAGAAGATGACCGCGCAGGTGATCAGAATCAGGAAAACCAGAAGAATGGCTTCGATCGTATAGATTTCCATTATTTTCCCTCCTTTTCCAAATGTCCCACTGGTTCATCGATGCTGTGATCCGGACCCGCCAGACCGAGGAGCTTCTTTGCGCCCTTCGTCTTGAGCGTCCAGATCGGATGGCCGGACTTATACGCCGCCTTGCTCAGGATGTGCGAGCCGATCGGGTTCGCCATGAAAACCAGAAGGAAGACGAATGCGATCTTGAGAGAAGTCAGTGTCGCGCCTTCGTAAATCATAAGGCCGATGAAGGTCAGCATGCAGCCCAGCGTCTCGCTGTTGCCCGATGCATGGATGCGGCTGTAGAAATCCGGAAGCCGGAGCATCCCGATGCCCGATCCGATGAAAAAGATGAGCCCGCCGATGATGAAAAGCGCCGCTGCCATTTCCCGAGGAGAGGTAAAGCCGAGTTCACTCATATCTTATTCCCTCCTATGAACTTCGCAATGATGAGGGATCCCAGGAATCCCAGAAGCGCGTAAGAAATCGCAATATCCACATACATATCCGGACGCTTGTCGATGAAGCCGAAGACCACGATGAGACAGATCGTATCCGCCCCGATGACCCCCAAAGCATTCATCCGATCAAAAATCGTCGGCCCATTGAAGAGGCGCTGGAGCATGAGAGCGATGACGAAGAGAAGCACCAGCATCACGACATACAGGAGAACCATCATGATCATTCGTCACCTTCCTTTTCTTCGACCGCTTCGAAATCCAAAGGCATGCCATAGAGCCATGCCACCTTTTTCTGCATCCCGCCGTCCAAAAGACCCTCGGCGGCCCCTTTCGTCAGCGCATGGATCTCATACAGTCCGTCATCCGTCACATTCATGGTGACCGTCCCCGGCGTCAGCGTGATGGAATTGGCCAGGATCGTCGATGCCATCGGATTGTCCGCCCGGAAATAGAAGCGTACCACCTTCGGATCGATCTGGAGCTCCTGCGACGTCTCGGCAAGAAGCACATCCACATTCGCGAGCACGAGCTGCCACATCAGCCAGATGAAGTACCAGAACATCTTCAAAGGGGAGAAGCCAAAGACATAGTAGAAGCGGCTCTCCTCCTTATTCGGCACCAGAAGCAGCGGATACGTCAGCCACGTCGTCACCAGCGCCGTGATCACGCCGTATACGATGAATTTCGTCTCCGTATGTCCCGAGAGTGCCATCCAGAAGGCGAACAGCACCACTGCGAGGCATCCCATGTGAACCACAGGCGAACCCACGATCCTTTTATCATTCCACACTACCTGTTTTCCCACAGCGACCACCTTTCCTCACCGAGCCCAAAGCCATGTATCTCCACCGGAAACCTCTGAATAAAAAAATGCAATAAAAGCATCTGATCGCTTCTATTGCATCAAGTAACGAGCAGGAAAAGATATGCTTTCAAGCAAAAAGTATATGATTTTGCGTTGCTTTACCACGCCGCCTCATGCCGAGGACAGCTCATAAATCATCCCAGCCATGATCACTCTCATAGTGCATTGACTCCCCTCATTTTCCTCAGGGCTTCTCACCGGGAGAGGCTCTTTTCCATATTGATTGTACTTATAGTATCACATCCTATGAAAAAATGAAACAATCAAAACAACCCAATTCTCAATCACGGCCATAAGTTCCAATGCATGAATTATTTTTTACATAGGAATCTATCAATATGAAACACATAAAAAAATGAGCCCGAAGACCTTTTCTTCACGAAAAAATCTTCAGGCTCATTCCTGCTTCCTGGCAGGGGCAGGTAGAGTCGAACCACCGATAACGGAGTCAAAGTCCGTTGCCTTACCGCTTGGCGATGCCCCCATAAAGTCCGACAATATCGGATTTCAGGCAAAAAAAAATGGGGCGAGTGGTGGGACTCGAACCCACGCGTAACGGAGCCACAATCCGCCGTGTTAACCACTTCACCACACCCGCCATATTTTTCCGTCACAGGCATTTCGCCATATGACGTTGTTTATTGTACCATAGAAAGAAATATCCGTCAAATAGTTTTCTGGAAGAAATTTCACGAAATGGGATGCAAGAAAAAAATTCTCTTGCCGTGTATAGAGAGATTCATTAAGGGGCTGGCGGGCTCAGGGCTAGCCCATGGGGCGTGCCGTCCCATTGACCCTGAATGAAAGCTTTGCTCAAATGAGGAATTAGGAATGAGGAATTAGGAATGAAGGTGGCGGCTTCGCCGCAAATATATATGGGGCGATGCCCGAAGGCCGGAGGATAGAAGTCAGATGTCTAATGTCTGATGTCTCCTAGTCACCTAGTCTAATCCCTAATCCCTAGCCACTAATCCCTAGCTACCAGTCACAAGTCACCAGTCACTAGTCACTAGCCACTAGTCACTCATACCTGCTTTAAAACCAGGTGCGGCGTCATAACCAGAAAGTGCCTAATGCGAAGCCGTCACCTTCACGTCTCATTCCAATTGATTCCCTGAACCCATCCACCTGAACCCTTTTCCCTCCCCTTTATATGTTGTATAATAATAAACAACTTAAAAGCACTGGTTCCAAGCAGGATCTGTTATACCAGTGCTTCTTTTTATTATTTATCCTTTTAATAATAACGAGGTACACACCATGGACAACAAACCTTTCCGACAGGGCACCATCGATCAATTCTTAGACGCTCTCGGCAGCAAGAAAGCAGCCCCCGGAGGCGGCGCAGCAGCCGGACTCGTAGGCGCACAGGCCTGCGCGCTCGCTGAGATGGTCTGCCATCTGACAGAAGCCAATAAAAACTACGCTGAATTCCACGAAAAAGCCACAGAATATGCCGCCGTCTTTCAGATGGCACGCTCCATCTTCCTCGATCTGATGGATGAGGATGCCAAGTCCTTCTTAGAGCTCATGAGCACCCTGCGCTCCATCCGCACGCTTCCTCTGGAAGAGAGACAGGCAAAACAGCTCGAAGCCTTCAAGAAAGCGATCGAAGTCCCGCAGCAGATGGCCCAGACCATGAGCGACCTGCTCCCGAGCTTCACAAACCTTCTCCTCAAAGGAAATAAGAACGCCATCAGCGACGCCATCATGGCCGCCCAGCTCGCCATGGCCTGCATCCATGCTTCGATCCTGAACGTCAAGATCAATATGAAATACATCGATGATGAATTCTATGAACACGAAATGAATGACACGATTACCGCATGGGAAAATGCCATCTCCGCCATCGATGCCGTACTGACCTATCAGGTGGAATTGTAAGAAAAAGGTTCAGGGTTCAGGTTGATGGGTTCATGGTTGTGGTGGCAGCTTCGCTGCAAAATATATATTTGCGGCGGAGCCGCCACCTTCATTCCTGATTCCTCATTCCTAATTCGAGCAGAGCTTTCATTCAGAGTCAAGAGACAACACGCCCCACGGACTAAGTTTGAAAGCAGGGATTAGGGATTAGTAGCCAGGGATTAGGAGCCTCGAGTGACTAGTAACTGGTGACTGGTGACTTGAATACTGCCTTCGGGCATCGCCCCATATATACTCGCGGCGAAGCCGCCACCTTCATTCCTAATTCCTCATTCCTAATTCCTCATTTACGCAAAGCTTTCATCCACAATCAAGGGACGGCACGTCCCTCGGGCTAACCCTGAACCCCTAATCCCCAGTCACTTTCCAAAAGGAGGCCCTATGTTTTCCAAAAATCAAAGCGGTTCCTCCTTGAACCGCCAGCTCTTCGAAACCTACATGGCGCTCGACAACTGGCACCAGTTTCGTCTGCGTCTTTTCATCGAAGGGATCTTTGTCGGCATTGCAGGCGGACTCTCGATCAGTCTCTTCCGATTTCTCCTGAATGAATCCGAAGACCTGCGCATCCACCTCTACTATGCCTACCTTATCCCGGCACTGCGCCGGGAGGCCCTTCTGCCGCTTCTTTTCTACGCGCTCCTTCTCCTTGTGATCGGCGGCGCGCTCTACGCCATGTGCCGCTATGCCCCCATGGCCGGCGGCTCCGGCATACCGCAGGTGAAAGGCGTCATCTTAGGCCTCATGAAAATGAAATGGCTGCGCATCCTCTGGGTGAAGATCCTCGCTGGAGCCATCGGCATCGGTGCAGGGCTCTCGCTCGGCCGTGAAGGCCCCTCCATCCAGATCGGTGCCGTCGCCGGGCAGGGCCTCTCCCGCACGCTCGGCAGGACGCGCATGGAAGAGCGCTACCTCATCACCAGCGGTGCGAGCGCAGGGCTGGCCGCCGCCTTCAATGCACCGCTCGCCGGCATGATGTTTGCCCTAGAAGAGCTCCATCGCAATTTCTCCGGAGCCGTCCTTCTCCCCACGATGACATCCGCCATCACGGCGACCATCGTCACCCGCTGTTTCTTCGGAAATGGGACCAGCTTCCATTTCGTGAATCTCGTCCCGCTCCCTGCCCAGCACTTGGGGTATGTGGCTCTCATCGCCCTCATCTGCGGCCTCGCCGGCATTGTCTTCAACTACGGTCTTCTCCACATCGGTGCCTTCTACCACCCGAAGGTCTTTAGAAATCAGGCATCCAAGATCATTTTTGCCCTCCTCTGTGCCGGAGTGCTTGGATTCCTCCTCCCGCAGGTCTTAGGCGGCGGCAACCGTCTGGTCGACCAGCTTGCCGTCACGAGCTACCCGCTCGCCTTTCTGCTGCTTCTTCTCGCAGCCAAATATATCTTCACCCTCATCAGCTATGGCTGCGGCGTCCCAGGCGGATTCTTCCTGCCCCTCCTCGTCATCGGTGCCCTGACCGGTGCCGTGCTGGCAAATCTCCTCGTCAGCGCCGGACTTCTCTCTGCGGTGTACACGCCGAATATCATCATCATCGGCATGGTCTCCCTCTTCGCCGCGAGCGTCCGCTCCCCCATCACAGGGACCCTCCTCATCTTAGAGATGACAGGCGACTTCGGTCACCTCATGGTACTCGCCTTCGCCTCCGCCATCGCCTATATCACCGCAGAGATCCTGAAGGGCCGCCCGATCTACGATGCCCTTCTTCAGAAATCTCTCGCCTCCAGCCCCGATACCGCGTGCGAAGAAGAGAAGAATATGATCGAAGTCCCCATCGCGAGCGGTTCCCTTCTGGAAAATCGCCCGATTTCTGAACTCCCTCCCATGAAGCAGACCGTCATCGTGGAAATCAAGCGCTCCGGGAAAAGCCTCATCCCCGACCCCGATACCCGCCTGCGCGCCGGCGACTTCCTCTACATCCTCTCCGAGAGCCGCAATGCAGAAACCCTGAAGCGCATGGGCGAAAAATCAAATGTGAAATAAAAATAAAGGTTCAGGGTTCAGGGTTCAGGGTTAGCCCGTGGGGCGTATCGCCCTTTGATTACGTGCGAAAGAGGTTCGGCGGGTTCAACAGGTTCAGAGGGGAGGGCGGGGGTGGTGCGGCGCATCATCATATGGAAGCGCCGCGGAGGTTTGAAACCAGCGGTTTTCTCGTATCGCAAACCTAATCCCTAGCCAATAATCCCTAGCTACCAGTCCCTAGCTACCAGTCCCTAGTCACCAGTCCCTAGTCACCAGTCCCTAGTCACCAGTCACCATTTATACAAAAGGAGTCTTTCTCATGGGTCAGCTCAGACGAAAAGTGCATAACTACACCATCCTGGTGCTCATCAAAGAAGGCTCCATGCCCGATTTCCGCGTCAAATCCGTCGCCGCCCTGCGCGTTCGCGAAGGAGAGGAGGTCGACTCCCTCTCCTTTCAGGACTGCGATCAGCATGAACGGCGGACAGCGGCCAAAAACATGAAGGCTCTTCGCGACTTTCTGGCGGACGACCTCATCCTCACCGCCGACATCAGCGAGAATACGCCTGCCATGGAAAAGCTGTATCAGGAATACTGCGACGCCTTCTTCACGAATACCACACTTGATATTCTCCCCATCATTGAAGAAGTGACGCCTCTCATGGACGCCCCTAAGGACTTCGACGCACGCATCACCACTGCACGAAAAGAAATGGATCCATTGAAACGCGCCCGATCCGTCCATGCGGTCTATGAAGAGGCGACAGAAATCCTCTACGGCTATCAGAAAGGCTGGCCCTACTGGATCTGTGCGCTCTCCACCGACGAAGAGCGCAGCATGGAAAAGCGCCTCCCCGCGAAAAAGAAAAAGCTCTGGATCGCCACCCTCTGCTGGTTTTTCGGCCTGCACTATTTCTATCTGGGAAATCCCGCGCGCAATCTCTTCTACCTCATGACAGCCGGAGGCTGCTTCCTCTGGATGCTTTTCGACCTCTACCGCCTCCCGGCTCTGGTGGATGAGAGCAATGCGAAGATCGCGGAAGAAGTGTACGAAGAATTGAAAAAGGGATGAGGGATTAGTGACTAGTGACTGGTGACTGGTGACTAGTGACTAGGGATTAGGTGTCTCGAGTGACTAGGTGACTAAATCTGCCTTCGGGCATCGCCATGATTTATACTCCGCGGCGCTTCTATTTTCTTATGCGCCGCACCACCATTTCGCATTTCTCATTTCTAATTTCTCATTCAAACGAGGCTTTCAAACGTAATCAAAGAGCGGCACGCCCCAAGGGCTAACCCGGGACTATGGAAACGCCAGCCCATTCTCTCCCCTTGACTTCTCCCCTTGTAACGTGCTATATTACTAATAATTTCACACAGGCAGTGAAGAGAAGAGTACATGATGCCGACTGGCAAAGAGAGCGTCCGCATGGTGAAAGGGCGTGCAGTCAGACCATGGAAGATGGCCTCTGAGCCAGGTATGCTGAATGATGAAGCAGCCCGGGCGCTCCCGTTACAGAGCTTGGGTATCATGGAAACATCGTACCTTAAAAGGCATCTGCGGCGACGCAGCTGCGAAATTGGGTGGTAACACGATCTCTCGTCCCTTTGGGGGCGAGAGTTTTTTATTGGCACGAAGGGGAGTGACTAGTGACTAATGACTAGTCACCGCTAACTGCCAACCACCATCAACTACATCCAAGGAGGTTTTTACTTTGCCGATTAAAATTGCTGACGGCCTGGACGCCATCACAGAACTGAAAAAAGAAGGAATCGTCACCATTAACGAAGCGCGCGCGCGAACACAGGATATCCGCCCGCTGAAGATCCTGATCCTGAATCTGATGCCCATCAAGAAGCCGACAGAAGTGCAGCTGCTCCGCCTCTTAGGCGACACCCCGCTGCAGCTCTCGGTCGATTTCGCCCGCATCGCGTCTCGCGAGACCACCCACACGGACCGCTCCTACCTGTCGCAGAACTATCTCACCTTCGATGACATCAAGGATGAGAAATACGACGGCTTCATCATCACCGGCGCGCCCGTCGAAAAGATGCCCTACGAAGAAGTCGAGTACTGGCCGGAGATGATGAAATACTTCGAATGGGCAGATACCCACGTCTTCTCCACCCTACATTTCTGTTGGGCGGCGCAGGCCGGGCTCTACCGTGACTACGGGGTAGAGAAGCGCATCCTCCCCCGCAAGCTCTTCGGCATCTACCAGTACGGCCTCACAGTGAATTACCACCCGCTCCTCCGCGGCTTTGACGATCGCTACTTCATCCCGCAGTCCCGCCACACTTCCATCGATGACAGGAAAGTCGATGAGACGCCGGAGCTCACCGTCCTCTCCCGCTCTTCCGAGAACGGCATCAATATCATTTCCGACCAGGAGTCCCGCCGCATCTTCGTCCTCGGCCACTTTGAGTATGACCTGCGCACACTGGAATGGGAATATAAGAGGGATCGCGAGAAGGGCCTTCCCATCCGCCTGCCGGAAAATTACTACCCCTACGACGATCCGCAGGAAAAGCCGCGCTTCGTCTGGTGCAGCTACGCCCATCTTTTCTATCACAACTGGCTGAACTTCGTCTATCAGGAGACCCCGTACAGTCTCGATCATCTCATGCCATTCAACGTGCATAATCCGCTGCATGTGTAAAGGGTGACTGGGGATTAGCAAAATCGATTGATTCAATACAAAAAGCGAGCCTCGGGTTTTGTTTGCGCCTGAGACTCGCTTTTCCATTGGACAATTCATTTTCCCATGGTATAATACATATAGAAAAAGGTGCCAAACGGCAACGGATGGCCCCCTAATAGTTCAACAGATTAACCGCCGGACTTTGCTAGAGAGAGGCGGTTTTTCTGTTGATGGAATGAATGAAACGATTTTATTTTCGTATTGCTACGATGCAGAGGGTTAGACAAACCACAACTGTCAAAAAATCATACGCAGTCATTGGCATCATCCCCTTTGTTGTTGAACGCAGGGGCAGAAAACATACCGCCACCGTGCTTGCTGATGGCACCGTCTTTATTATACCAAAAAAAGACCGCCGAAGCGGTCTTTTTATTTGCCTTATTTCAGTACAGACGGCAGCCAGGTGGCAATGCCGGGGAAGAAGCAGAGGAGTGCGATTTCCGCCACCATGATGAGAGCGAAAGGCGCAGAGCCTGCGATGATATCCTGGATCGAGCTGTCTTCGCTGATGCCCTTGATGACGAAGAGGTTCATGCCGACCGGCGGTGTGATGAGTGCCAGCTCCATATTGATCAGGAGCACGACATTGAACCAGATGGGATCGAAGCCCAGCGCTTTGATGATCGGGTAGAGCATCGGAAGCGTGATGAGGATGATGGAAACCGTTTCCAGCACGCAGCCCAGAATGAGGAGGACGATATTGATGCCGATGAGGATGACCCAGCGGTTCATATGCCCTTCCGTTACGAGAGACATGAGCGCCTGCGGGACCTGCAGCACAGTCAGGATATAGCCGAAGAGCATGGCACCGACCATGATGGCAAAGATCATGCAGGATGTCTTGATGGTGGAGCGGAGGATCCCGGGCATGTCAGCAAGAGATAGACTCCTGTAGATGAAGAAGGTGATGACGAGCGCATAGATCGTGCCGACAGCCGCCGCTTCGGTCGGTGTGAAAATACCGGTATAGATGCCGCCGATGATGATGACCGGCAGCAGCAGTCCCCAGAAATTTTCACGGAGCGCTTTCATCTTTTCTTCCATCGAAGCCTTTTCTTCTCTGGGCTTATTCCAAGAATCAATGACGATGTACGCCACGAAAGCGAGCGTCAGGAGCGCGCCCGGTACGACACCGGACATGAAGAGCTTTCCGACAGATTCATCGGTGATGGTACCGTAAAGAATCATCGGAATGGACGGCGGGATGAGGATGCCGAGAGTACCGCCGGCAGCGACAGAGCCCACGACGAGCTTTCTGTCATAGCCGCGCTTCAGCATTTCTGGGATCGCCATCGCGCCGATGGTGACTGCAGTCGCCACGGAGGAGCCGGAAATCGCTGCGAAGATCGCACAGGCAAAAATGGTCGCGATGCCAAGGCCGCCGGGAAGATGGCCCATCCACTTGCTGCCGAGTTCGAAAAGCCCGCTGCCGACCTTGCCCGTCAGCATGATCTGGCTCATCAGGATATAAAGCGGCACCGACGTCAGGACATAGGAGTCGAGCGTCTTGTACGCGATGACAGGCACCTGCGAAAGGGTGGACATGTCGATGAACTGGATGATCCCCAGAATGCCGGCAATGGTCAGCGTAAAGGCGACCGGCATGCCGATGACGAGGAGGATGATGATGAACAGCGCAAAACCTGCAAGAATCATAGGTCAGTCCTCCTCTTGTGCAAAGAAATCACCCAGAAAATGATTCAGGGTTTCCAAAAACAGCAGTGCAAAGCCGATCACCATGAAGGTCTGCGGGATCCAGAGAGGCACACGCAGAAGCGTCGGCGAAACGATGCCATTCTCAAGGCTCATCAGCATGTAGTTCGTAGACTCCGTCATGCAGACATAGAGCGCAAAGAGCGACAGAAGCGAGGTGAAGATATCCATGCCCCTCCGCACCCCCTTCGGGAAGCGGGAGTACAGGAAATCGACAAAGATGTGCCCATGCGTGCGCATGGTGTAGGACATGCCGAAGAAGCCTGCAAGGATCAGGAGATAGGTAGAAATCTCCATCGCCCAGACAGTCGGGCGATGCAGAAGGCTTCTGGCAATGATTTCATAACAGATGATGAAGGCTGTCGCCAGAATAGCCAGCCCCGCAATCGCAGCAGCCGCGCATGTCACGCAGCCCAGAGCTCGGTCAAACATTTTATAAACAGAACGCATGACAGCCCTCCTTTATTTAATACAAATATATATAGTGGTTGATAGGTTTAAGGGTTCAGGGTTGTAGGTTCAGGGTTCAAGGTTCAGGGTTGTGGTAGCGGCTTCGCCGCAAATAGTAATGGGGCGCTCCGCGCCGGTCCTCTTAGCCTTCCCCCTTGGGGTAATGCTATTAAGTTAAGGAAATCGTTAGCTACGTAACGTCTTGCTTCCCCTTCGGGGGAAGTGCCGAAGGCAATAGGGGCATGCTAGCGGTATAGCGTGCT
>CAVBQN010000028.1:0-21192 GCA_963597545.1 Fusicatenibacter saccharivorans | reverse complement strand
GCCTACCGGCCGGAGCAGGTCATCCTGCGCCGCTCCGAGGACGGCGGCGTGGAAACGTTGTTCCGTGACAGCACAGCTAAATGGGAGGGCGATGACCTCACCCGTCAACGGGCAATGCTGGTTGGCGGGAAGTGCTTTCTTGTGACCTCTGTGTTCCCCGGCGGTGCAGCGGCAACGCCTACGGACAAGCTCCTGCAGCTCATCGACACGAAGTTAGAGCGGGAGCATCATGAGCAGTAAAATTCCGGTAGACTTGCGAGAGCCGGTGCGGTATACTTCGTGTTACCGTACCGGCCTGCCCCAACGAAAAGGAGGTAACTATGGCAGGTCAAGAAAATCAGCAATACACCGTACTCTACGGGCGGCTCAGTCAGGAGGACGAGCGGGCCGGAGAGTCCAACAGCATTCAGCACCAGCGCACCCTGCTGGAGAAATACGCAAAAGAAAAGGGCTTCGAGAACACCATCTTCCTTGCGGATGACGGCTACTCTGGTACGAACTTCGAGCGGCCAGCGTGGAAAAAGATCGTGGAGATGATCGAAGCGGGACAGGTGGCGAACCTCATCGTAAAGGACGCCTCCCGCTTGGGGCGAGAATACCTTCAGGTGGGCTACTACATGGAGATATATTTTCCCCAGAAGAATGTCCGCTTCATCGCTGTCAATGATGGCGTGGATTCCACAGTGGAGAGCAGCAATGACTTCAACCCCATCCGCAACTGGGCCAACGAGCTTCACGCCAAGGATACCAGCCGCAAGGTCCGCGCGGTCATGAAAATGAAAGCGGAGCAGGGAGAGCGGCTGGGCGGCAGACCGCCCTACGGCTATCGGAAAAGTGATGGTGACGCCAACACGTTGGTTCCGGACGAGGACACCGCGCCTGTGGTGAAGCGTATCTTCTCCCTCTGCGCCGCTGGAAACGGCCCCAAGCGGATCGCCACCATCCTCACCAAGGAGCAGGTGGTGAACCCGTCCAACGCCTACTACCGCAAGACCGGGAAAAGCCACCGTGGACTGGACACCACCAGACCCTGCCTGTGGTCTTCCAACAGCGTCACCAGCATTCTGAACAATGAGGTCTACCTCGGACACTCGGTTGGGCTTCGCACCACTACGATCTCCTACAAAAACAAGCAGCGTGTGGAGCGCCCTGAAAGTGAGCGGTTCGTGGTGAAGAACACCCACGAAGCCCTTGTCACACAGGAGCAGTGGGACATCGTGCAGGAGGTGCGTCAGCACAAAAAGCGTGTCCCCAAGCACATGGACGAGCCGAACATCTTCTCTGGACTGGTGTTCTGCGCGGATTGCGGCAAGCCGCTGGTGCTGCACAGAGCCAGCACGATGAAGCGGACGGAGTACAACTTCAAGTGCTACACCTACGGCAAAAAGGGCAAGACCGTCTGTACGCCGCATCACATCCGGGAGTTTGAGCTGAAAGCCGTTGTACTGGAGGACTTGCGCCGGGTGACGCACTTCGCGCGGATGAAGGAAAAGCAGTTCGCCGCCTACATCAGCAGCAAGAATACGCTGGAGCTGCGGCGTGAGATGAACACGATCCAAAAAGATCTGGATACCATGCGGCGGCGCAGAGAGGAACTGTCCAAGCTGTTCAAGCGGCTCTATGAGGACAACGTGCTGGGGCGGGTGACCGATGAGCAGTACCGGATGCTGGCGGGCGATTACACCGGCGAGCAGAAAGCGTTGGAGGAACAGATCCCCGAAAAGGAGGCCCGGCTGGAAAAGCTGAAAGCCGCCTCCGCCAACGTGAACACGTTCGTTGAGAAGGCGAAGCAGTATACCGCCATCGACGAGCTGACGCCGGAGCTGCTGCGGCTGTTCATCCAGCGGATCGAGGTGGGCGAGCGGACGGAGAAATATTCCCGCAGCTCCCACCAGAGCATCCGCATCGTGTACCGCGACATCGGCACGGTGGACAGCGCGATGGAGCAGGGCGAGGCGCAGCCGCGCATTGCGCCGCCCTTGAGTGAGGTATTCCAGCTTCCCGCATAATAAAAAAGCAGAGAAAAAACGCAAGAAGCGGACAGCAAACGCTGTCCGCCCCCTTGCAAGATATGGTGTCAACTTGTGTCCCTACGAACATTACCCGAAAGGATGCCGTGTTTTTTTATTGGGTGAGGGTCTTTGGGAATGGGATAAGTCAACCGGAAGACGATCGTTGACGATAGGCTGTATATACAGTAACCATAAAGTGTATATTTATATTTCATAGAAAGTTATATTCATAGATTCTGCATTCGTTTTAATGACGCAAGGAGAAGGAAGGTTGAAAATATGAATTGTAATCTATAGAAATAATGGAAACTTGGCGTGAATAAATAATAAACATTTCGGATAATGGTGCTATAATTGAAATTGTTATAAAAAGCACGGATAAGGGGGAATCAGCATGAGAAGAGTCATCAATTATTCTAAAGCCATGACTGCTTTACATGATGAATTCGCAATTAAAAATGAAACGTTTCATCTTAGAATGATACGATGGATCGATCTCCGGTATCAAAAACGAATGGTTTGCGGGTCCGGTGGATAAGTCTGATCTGACTATCAGTCCTGTCTATGACATCTATGTCGTTTCGGAAATCATAAGCATTCATTCAGAAGGTGAAGTCCCATGTCCAAGTTTACCAAGGGTATTTTCTATAGCATTCTTTTGACCGCTGGCTCGATTCCAGCTGTTTCCGCGGATGAAGTCTTTCATGAGGCGGTGAATCAGTCGCTTCCCTTTTGGAGCGTCATCCCATTCGTTGTCATGCTGCTCGCAGTGGCCTTTGTCCCATTGATCAATGGCTTGTGGTGGGCGAAGAACACGAAGTGGGTATCGCTCGGATGCGCGCTCTTCTTCCTTATACCATTCTCGTGTGCTTATGGTATTTCTGAAGGGATCTATCGTCTCTTGGAATCGATCCTGCTCGATTTCATTCCCTTCATTGTCCTTCTGTATGGTCTGTATGCGACGGCGGGCGGCATTATGATCCATGGCAAGCTTGCCGGGACGCCGATCATCAATTCGCTGATCCTTTTCGTGGGTACGGTCATGGCAAGCTGGATCGGCACGACGGGTGCGGCTATGCTTTTCATCCGTCCATTGATCCGTGTCAATGAATGGCGCAAGGAAAAGGCGCATGTCATGGTCTTCCTGATCTTCCTTGTGGCGAATATGGGCGGCTGCCTCACACCGCTTGGCGATCCGCCGCTTTTCATGGGCTTCCAGCGCGGTGTGCCTTTCACATGGACGTTTCACCTCTTCCCGATCCTGGTGCTGAATCTCATCCTTCTTTTCATTGCCTTCTATTTCATAGATCGCCATTACTTCAAGAAAGAGCTGGCTGCCGGGCGTCAGCCAAGCGATATGCAGCTGCATGATAATTCGCCGCTGGTCAAGATCTATGGCAAAAAGAATTTCTTCTACATCCTGCTCATCATCGTGGGTGTCATGGCGAATAACTTCCTGCCGGAAGCCTTTCCGTTCTTTGCCAATGGGGCAGGGATCCCGATCTTTGAGGAGATCGTTTTCCCGTATTCCACTTTGGTAGAAATCATTCTGATCCTTACGGCTGCCCAGCTTTCTATCCATACCACGCCTGCGAATATTCATAAGGAAAACCAATTCTCCATGAATCCGATCAAAGGGGTCGCTGTTCTCTTCTCCGGCATCTTTGTCACCATGATCCCTGCACTGGTCCTTCTTGAGACGCATGGCTCTGCACTGGGCATCAATCAGCCATGGCAGATGTTCTGGATCACGGGGGCGCTTTCCTCCTTCTTGGACAATACACCGACATACCTTGTTTTCCTGCAGACGGCAGGGAGCCTCGGGGCAACGTCCGGGGTCATCACCTCTGTCGGCACCGTGACGCCTGTCATGCTCGAGGCGATCTCTGCGGGAGCTGTCTTCATGGGAGCGAATACGTACATCGGGAATGCTCCGAATTTCATGGTCAAGGCGATCGCGGAAGACAGCCATATCCATATGCCCGGGTTCTTCGCGTATATCGGATGGTCGCTCGAAATTCTCTTCCCTGTATTCATCCTTGATACGCTGCTATTCTACCTCTAGTGGTAGTGATCGGGGCTCGGTGATCGAGCGCTTCCTATAGACGCATCTTCATCAGCCGATCGCCCCTGGCGCAAGGGCTTGTTGACTTTCCTTCCTTTCCTTATCTGTTCATTCTCGCCGCGGCTCGATCGAGCCGCGGTTTTTGCATGCCATCTATATTTTCATATATATATCATATATGACACTTCAGACATAACTTATAATCTATAGGATAACACGCGGTATACGTACGCGCTTTCAGAAAGTATAAATCCCAGACTATGATATAGCTTTGAAATGGAGACAAATAAATAATAATCATGTGCGCTAATGATTGGTATAATGAAAAGTATATTCCCCACTCATAATCTTGATGGAAGGTGAAAACTATGCGTCGATCCCTCAAAGCACTTCCGTACGCCATTTTGCTGACTGCGGGGTCTTCTCCCTTGGTATCTGCTCAAGAAGCGGTGCATCAGGCGGTGAATATGTCGCTGCCTCTTTGGAGTATCATTCCTTTTGTCGCATTGCTTCTTTCGGTAGCCCTCGTGCCTTTGGTGAATGGCCTGTGGTGGCGGAAGAATGAAAAATGGGTCGCTCTGTTCTGGAGTGTCGCATTTCTGGTCCCGTTCTCGTACATTTACGGCTGGCAGGAAGGCCTTGAGCGTTTTCTGGAAGCTGTACTGCTGGACTTCGTGCCCTTCATCATACTTTTATTTGGCCTTTTCGCGACAGCGGGGGGCATCATGGTGGACGGACGTCTGGCGGGCACACCGAAGACGAATGCGCTGATCCTTCTTGTCGGGACGTTTATGGCGAGCTGGATCGGTACGACAGGAGCTGCGATGCTGCTCATCCGTCCTTTGATCCGCATCAATGCATGGCGCCGGCATGTTTCGCACATCATGGTCTTCCTGATTTTCCTCGTGGCGAATATGGGCGGGTGTCTTACGCCGCTCGGTGATCCGCCGCTTTTCATGGGATTCCAGCGAGGCGTACCCTTTGCATGGACATTCCAGCTGACGCCGATCCTTCTGGTGAATATGGTCATCCTTTTTGCCATTTTTTACCTGATGGATCGCCATTATTACAAAAAGGATCTGGCGGCAGGACGCATGCCAGAGGAGATCAAGGTGGCAGAAGGCGAGCCGCTGATCCACCTTGATGGGAAGCGCAATTTCCTCTACATCGGCATTATCATCATCGGCGTCATCGCCAATGGTTTCCTGCCGGAATATGTACCATTCTTCAAGGATGGGGCAGGGGTAGCAGTCTTTGATGACATCGTATTCCCGTATGCGACGATCGTGGAGATCGCACTGATCCTTCTGGCTTCCTTCCTGTCTCTTCACACTACGCCCTATCGTATCCACAAGGCGAATGCTTTTTCCATGGCGCCGATGATCGATGTCGGTATTCTTTTTATCGGCATCTTTATCACCATGATCCCGGCGCTCGTGCTTCTCAAAGTCCATGGCACAGAGCTTGGTATCGATCAGCCGTGGCATATGTTCTGGGTGTGCGGACTCCTGTCCTCCTGTCTGGATAATACCCCGACCTACCTTGTTTTCCTGCAGACTGCGGCGAGCCTTGGCGCAACCGAAGGCATCGCGACCACCGTCGGCACGGTCACTCCGCTCATGCTGGAAGCGATCTCCGCAGGCGCTGTCTTCATGGGGGCCAATACGTATATCGGCAACGCCCCGAATTTCATGATCAAGGCGATCGCAGAAGAGGATGGCATCAAGATGCCCGGCTTCTTCGCGTATATCGGCTGGGCGATACTGATCCTGTACCCGGTATTTATCATCGATACCCTGCTGTTCTATATGTAGGAAATGGGGCGGCTCTCTTTGTGGATGATCGTCTCGTGACCTGTGATGAAAGAGGCACGGCAGGCCGGTCTTTGCAGAGAAGTGTGCGGCAAAGTCATTATAAAAGAAGAGGGGCGCAGTAGGAATGTTGCGTCCCTTTCGCGTTTTTGAATTTGTTGAAACGGACAGTCCATGTTCATGGCCCAGAGATAGGGGCTTGGGGATCAAAGACTGCGAATCTCTGTTTTTCTGTCTCACAGCTTGCCTCAGCCCTAGAACTTGAATTTTTCTATTGCGTTAACGCGCATATCTATGTTACAATAATTTTCGATTTGAATATCACTCATCCAGAGCAGCAGAGGGATTGGCCCAAGGAAGCTGCAGCAACCATTCCGATGGAACCGGTGCTAATTCCAACAGCGCAAGCTGGCAGATGAGAGACTGGACTCTCCCTGCGCGGAGAGCTTTTTTAGTTTTAGGGAAGAACCGATCCTGTGATTGGAGCGGTATTTCCATGGCAAAATGATTTTCCATAGAATCCCATCGTTTTTTGAGGAGGAACACTATGTCCAGAAAAGTTTTATTCACTTCTGAATCTGTTACCGAAGGGCATCCTGATAAGATCTGTGACCAGATCTCGGACGCCATTCTTGATGCGATCTTTGCAGAGGACCCGAATGGCCGTGTCGCTTGTGAGACGACCGTCACCACGGGGCAGGTACATGTCTTCGGTGAAATCACCACCACGGCGCACATTGCTTTCCCGAAAGTCATTCGCGATACCATTCGTGACATCGGCTACACCACATCTGCCTATGGCTTCGATGCTGACAGCGTAGGGATCAATATCGCGCTCGATGAGCAGTCTCCGGATATCGCCATGGGCGTCGACAAGTCTCTGGAAGCCAAATCCAATGAAGCCGACCCGTATGATATCGGCGCAGGCGATCAGGGGATGATGTTCGGCTATGCATCGAACGAAACGCCGGAATATCTGCCGATGCCGATCGCACTGGCGCACCGTCTGGCACGCCGTCTGGCAGAAGTCAGAAAATCCGGTGAACTGTCCTATCTCCGTCCGGACGGCAAGACGCAGGTCACTGTAGAATATGAAGACGGCAAGCCGGTCCGTGTGGATACCATCGTCATTTCCACGCAGCATGATCCGGATGTCACCCAGGCAAAGATCCATGATGATATGGTGAAACATGTCATTGAACCGACCATCCCGGCCAAATTCCTGCAGGATACGAAGTACTTCATCAATCCGACCGGCCGTTTCGTCATCGGCGGCCCGCAGGGGGATGCCGGTCTTACCGGCCGTAAGATCATCGTCGATACCTATGGCGGCATGGCCCGTCATGGCGGCGGCGCATTCTCCGGCAAGGATCCGACGAAAGTCGACCGTTCTGCAGCGTATGCAGCTCGCTATGTAGCGAAGAATATCGTCGCTGCCGGCATCGCTGACCGTTGCGAGATCCAGCTTGCCTATGCCATCGGCGTCGCACGTCCGGTCTCCATCTTCGTCGATACCTTCGGTACCGGCAAGATCTCCGATGAAGCCATCGTCGCACTCATCCGCAAACATTTCGAACTGCGTCCGGCCGGCATCATCGACATGCTCGATCTCCGCCGCCCGATCTACAAGCAGACTGCGGCCTATGGTCACTTCGGCCGCACCGATGTGGACCTCCCGTGGGAACATACCGATAAAGCGGAAGCTTTGAAGAAAGAAGCGGGAATCTGAGAATAACAGGTTTACAGGTGCTGCGAGTGAGTAGTGACTGGTGACTAGGGATTAGGCTGATGATGCATCTCCCCCCCCCTCCTCAGGAAGGGGGATGCCCGAAGAGCAGGAGGCTGGCCGAGGAAAATGAGATTTGCGGTTTGAATACCGAAAGCGGGCATCGCCCCGTTTCGTCATCCTGAGCGGCGAGAAACGTCGTATGAGAGATAACGAATGCCAGAACAGCTGCGACCTGAGCCATCGATCTCGGCGAAGCCGCCACCACCATTCCTACTTCCTCATTCAAGGAAAGCGTTCATCCCTGATCCAGAGGCCGCATGCCCCACGGGCTAACCCCAACCCCCTTTCCTTTATATGCTAAAATAGAGAAGACATATTCTCGTGTCTTCTCTTTTTTTGCGCCGAAAGGAGGGTGTTATGCTGATTTCCATCGCTGAGGTTTTGATCAATCGGCCGTCGAAGCACTTGAACCGCACCTTTTCTTACCGGATCCCGGATGCGCTTCTCGGGCAAGCGGATGTGGGCTATCGCTGCGTCGTACCTTTTGCGCGTCGCACGGAGGAGGGGATCATCCTGTCGGTGCGTCGCGAGGAGGAAGAGAAGATCTCCTATCGGCTGCTTCCCATCCGCTCTCTGGTCGATCCTTTCCCGTGGTTCACGGAGGAAATGCTCGCACTTGCGAGGAAGCTGTCTTCCTATTATATGTGTATGCTGATCGAGGCGCTGCGCCTCTTCTTTATCGACAAAAAGGGGATCCTGACTGAGGCCGAGTATACGATCGACTGGGCGCGTGTGCCGATGGAGACAGAGCTTCGCGGGCTCATCGATCCTTCGGTCGACAGTCTGTCGGAAAAAGATGCGAAAACCCTTCTTGGAAGTGATCTCGTGAAATGCGTCAAGGCGGCTTGGCTTGTCCGAAAGGAGCGGCTTTCCGCCGTGCATAAAGAGCCGCTGGAGAAATGGCTCGCGCCGAATGAGGCACCCGATGAGGCACAGAAGCGGCGCAGTCCGAAACAGGCACTCCTGTGGCAGGCGCTCACGGAGAAAGGACCGATGTCCTTTCGGGAAGCGGCGGAGAAGGGCTTTTCTTCGAGTGTCGTGAAGGCCTTCTGCCTTTCCGGCTATGGAAAGGTCTTTTATAAAAGAAAGAAGACCTTTTCTCTGATCGATGAGCAGGAAAAACGGAAGGATCGAGCGCTGACGGAAGAGCAGCGAAAGGCGCTTTCCGTGATCTCCAAAGCCGTCGATGCGGAAGCATTCAAAGGCATCCTCCTGAAGGGGGTGACAGGGAGCGGGAAGACAGAGGTGTACCTGCGCGCTGCGGAGAGGGCGCTGGAACGGGGCGGATCTGCGCTCATTCTCGTGCCGGAGATCGCTCTGACGAGCCAGATGACATCCTATTTCGCCTCACTCTTAGGGGATAAGGTCGTCTTTATTCACAGCGGTCTTAGCAAGGGCGAGCGCTATAACAACCGCCAGCGCATCGCCAATGGAGAGAGTACGATCATCATCGGCTCACGTTCGGCGATCTTCATGCCCTTCCGTCATCTGAAGCTCATCGTCGTCGATGAAGAGTATGATTCCTCGTACAAGCAGGGGGAGACGCCCCGATACAATGGGCGTGATGCGGCCAAGATGATGGGGGAGATCTACCACTGCCCGATCGTCCTCGGTGCCGCGACGCCTTCGATCGCGACGTACCATGCGGCGAAGACGGGAAAGATCGAGCTTGTGGAAATGAAGCACCGCGTCTTTCAGACGAAGCTTCCCGCCATTCATATCTATGATCTCAAGGGTGATCCCAACGGGGAGGCGCTGTCGCATCCGATGGTGGAGATGCTCAGGGCGACCATCGAAAGGAAAGAGAAGTCCATCCTTCTTCTGAACCGCCGCGGCTTCTCGACGACGCTCATGTGCGCTGACTGCGGCTATGTCTTCAAATGTCCAAACTGCGATGTTTCTTTGGTCTATCACAAAGACACTGCGCAGCTGAAATGCCATTACTGCGAGACAGTGCATCCGCTGCCCCATGAATGTCCGAAGTGCCACAGCCGGAAGATCCTCTACCTCGGGCGTGGTACGCAGCATGTCGAGGAGGACTTGCACGAGGCACTTGCCGAAGCACGCATCCAGCGCTTCGATGTAGACAGTACGCAGAAGAAGAACAGTGCGCGGACCATTCTGGAAAAATTCCGCCGCGGAGATATAGATATCCTTTTCGGCACGCAGATGGTGGCCAAGGGACATGATATCCCCGGCGTGCAGACGGTCGGTATCCTTTCGGCAGATGGGCCGCTCAATATGCCAAGCTACCTTGCCTCCGAGCAGACCTTCAACCTCATCACCCAGTGTGCAGGCCGTGCGGGCCGTGGCCGCGAGCAGGGGGAAGTCCTGCTCCAGACGTATAATCCGGATCACTATGTCATTCAGGCGGCGGCCAGGCAGGACTATGAAGGATTCTACCGGCAGGAGATCGAGTACCGACGCCTGCTGAATTATCCGCCCTTTTCCCGCATGATGAAGATCACCTGCTTCCACAAAGAAGAAAACACGGCGGCGGAAAAAGCAAACCGCATCTATCACTGGCTTTTGCAGGTGAATGCTCAGCTTGCAGTGCCTACTACCTTCACGCCGCCCTTCGATGAGCCGATCAAGAGGGTGCGGAATATGTACTACATTTCCATCCTCATCAAAGGGCGGACACTTTCTTCTTTGAAATCTGCCATGAGACAGTCTCCGATCTTTGAAGAAAATGATATAATTATCGATGTAGACCCGATGTAAAATGAGGAACCTTGAGTGACTAGGGATTAGTAGCTAGGGATTAGGTTTGCGATACGAGAAAACCGCTAGCTTCAAACCTCCTCGGCGCTTCCATAATTTTATGCGCCGCACCACTATTTCTCATTTCTCATTGCTAATTCAAGCGAGGCTTTCAAACGAAATCAAAGGGCGACCCGTCCCAGGGGCTAACCCTGAAGTTTGAAAGCAGGGATGAGTAGCTAGGGATTGGGGATTAGGAGTGGCTAGTGACTGGTGACTGAAATTCCATCTTCGGGCACCACCACTCCTCACTCCTATAACTTAGAGAGCAAAGCTTTCAAACGCAATCAAGGGACGGCACGCCCCACGGCTAACCCTGAACCCGACAGCCTAATCCCTAATCCCTAGCTACCAGTCACTAGCTACCAGCCACTATTTTATAAACGAAAGGAATGATCCCGTTTTGAGTGAAATTATTACTGCCGGAAACCCGATCCTGAAAGCGGTCGCAGCGCCTGTGACTTCTTTCGATAAGAAACTGAAATTTTTGATCCTTGATATGAAGAAAACGCTGTATGAAGCAAACGGAGTGGGACTTGCGGCGCCGCAGATCGCAGTCTCCAAGCGCATCTTTGTCGCAGATGACGGAGAAAGCGGCTTCGAAGCCTACATCAATCCCGAATGGCAGCCGGACGGCGATGAGATGGCGACGGACTCGGAGGGTTGTCTCTCCGTGCCGGGCCTTTTCGGGGAAGTGACACGCTATGCACGTGTCATCGTCCGCTATCAGGACATCCACGGTAAGAAGAAGGTGAAGAAAGCCTCCGGTCTCTTGGCACGCTGCATCCAGCATGAGACAGACCATCTGAACGGGATTCTTTTTATTGAAAAAGCCATTTCTTTGCACAAAGGACCAAAAGATGAAGAATAACTATCGCATCGTATTTATGGGCACGCCCGATTTCTGTCTGCCTGCTCTTTCTGCCATGGTGGAGCATGGCTATACGCCCGTCGCAGCCTACACACAGCCGGATAAGATCAATGGCCGCGGGAAGAAGATCAATTATTCTCCGGTGAAGACATTTGCGATGTCTCACGACATCCCGATCCACCAGCCGCTCTCCTTCAAAGACCCTTTGGAGGTGGAGACACTGAAAGCGCTGAAGCCGGACCTCCTCGTCGTCATCGCGTATGGCCGCATCCTGCCGAAGGCGGTGCTGGATATCCCGACCTATGGCGCGATCAATGTCCATGCCTCGCTCCTTCCGAAGTATCGCGGCGCTGCTCCGATCCAGCGTGTCATCATCGACGGAGAGAAGAAGACCGGCGTCACGATCATGCAGCTCGATCAGGGCATGGATACCGGCAATATCGTGGAGACTGTCCAGATGGATATCCCTCTTCATATGACGGCAGGGGAGCTCTTCGAGGCGCTTGGAGAGATGGGAGCAAAGGCTCTGATCTCTGTCCTGGAGGATCTTCCGGAAAAGCTCGCACGCTCCACGCCGCAGGATCATGAAAAAGCCACCTATGCGGAAAAAGTCACGAAAGAGATGGGCCGCATCGACTGGACGAAGGATGCCAAAACACTTGATGCACTCATTCGCGGCATGTATCCGAATCCCGGGACGTATACCTTCTTCCGCGGCAAACGTGTGAAGATCCATCGTGCCGAGGTCAGCGATGGGGAAAGTAAAGAAGCACCGGGCACCATCATTTCTACGAAGGACGGCCTTACCATCGCCTGCGGAAAGGGAGCGCTTACGATCTCCTCCCTGCAGCCGGAAAACCACAAGAGAATGGCTGCCGGTGACTTTGTGAATGGATATCAGGTGAAAGTCAATGACACATTCGACTGCTAAGCCCGTACCGTCCGCGCGCCGTCTTGCCTATCAGGCTCTCTACGACGTGCTTGAAAAAGACGCCTATAGCAATATCGTGCTTCAGCGCATCCTCGCAGAGTACCCGCTCAAGGCCGAGGAGGCGCACCTTCTGACAGAGCTCGTCTACGGCGTCCTTCGGAAATACAATCACTTATTTTGGATCATCGGGAAGCTTTCGACGCAGAAGGTGAAAAAGCTGCATCCTTCCGTGCGGATCCTTCTTTGTCTTTCCCTCTATCAGCTGCTCTTTTTGACGCGCATCCCCGAGTCGGCTGCGGTGAATGAGTCTGTCAAGATCGCCAAGAAGGTGACGCATCCGGGCAATGTCCGCTTTGTGAACGGCGTCCTTCGGAATTTCCTCCGTAAAAAAGACAGCTTCCGGATCCCTTCGAGAAAAGAGGATGCGCTCCTCTATGATGCGCTCACTTATAACCAGCCGCGCTGGCTCATCGAAGACTGGCAGAACGCCTGGGGCGTAGAAAAAGCGGATGCCGTATTCTCTGCGTTCAATGAGATCCCGTCGATGACCATCCGTGTGAATCCTTTGAAGCAGCCACTGGCTGACTTCGAGAAACTCCTCTCAGAAAAAGGGATCGAAGCTACGCCCATCCCCTATCTGCCGGAAGGCTTCACGATCAAGAGTGGGGCGAATCATTTCTTTGGCACATTCCTGAAAGAAGGGCTAGCCTATGTGCAGTCGGCTTCTTCTATGGTGCCGGCGAAAGTCCTCTCTCCGAAAGCGGGGGAGACGGTTCTCGACATGTGCGCGGCACCTGGCAGCAAGACCACACAGATGGCAGAAATGATGGGGAATGAAGGCTCGATTGATGCATGGGATCTCTATCCGCACAAGATCGCCCTCATCAAAAAGAACGCGAAGAAGGAAGGCATCACCATCATCCACGCAGGAGCGCGTGATGCGACGAAGCCCATGCCCGCCGTCCATGAGAAATATGATAAGGTCCTTCTCGACGCGCCATGCTCAGGGCTTGGCGTCCTGTCGCACAAGGTGGAGATCCGCTGGCGCAGGACAAGAGAGGATCTGCAGGAATTTCCACCCCTGCAGAAAGCACTCCTCGAAGAGGCGGCCAAGTACCTACAAAAAGGCGGCACCCTCGTCTACAGTACCTGCACGCTCAATAGCAAGGAAAATGAAGACATCGTGACTGCATTTTTAAGAGATCATCCCGAATTTACGCCGATCGATTTCCGGCTCGAAGGGCTTGGCGCATCCGAAAAGGGTATGCTCACCATCTGGCCAGATCAAGCACAGAGCGATGGATTCTTCGTGGCGAAATTGAAGAAGCAGTCGGAGGAGTAGGGCGGCATCGCCTGTATTTCTTATCCCTTATTGAACGAAAGGAGCCTCTATGGCCTGGAATATCTGGGGACACAGTCTCCCCGAAATGGAAACATGGATCACAAGCCATGGCTTCCCGAAATTTAGAGCCAAGCAGCTGCAGGACTACCTGTACCGCCGCTATATTTTTTCTTTTGACGATATGACCCAGCTGCCGGCGCCGATGCGGGAATGGCTGAAGGAGAATGCCGTACTCGAGAAGCCGGTGATCATGAGCCACATCACATCGAATGACGGCGATACGACCAAGCTCCTCGTGAAGCTCTCAGACGGTTCACTCGTCGAGACCGTTTGCATGCACCATGTCTACGGGAATTCCATCTGCGTCTCCACGCAGGTGGGCTGCGCGATGGGCTGCATTTTCTGCGCCTCTACCAGAAACGGACTGGAGCGGAATCTCACCGCGGGCGAGATCCTTGCTCAGGTTTACGCCTTCCGAGAACTTTTCGATGCGCCTATCCACTCGATCGTCCTGATGGGAGCGGGCGAGCCGCTCACGAACTATGATGAAGTGCTCCGTTTCATCCGCCTTGTGAGCGATCCGGGGCTGCTGAATATCAGCCCTAGAAATATCACGCTCTCCACCTGCGGCATCGTGCCTATGATCGATCGACTCGCCGCAGAAGGTCTTCCGATCACGCTTGCGATCTCCCTCCATGCGCCGAATGACACGATCCGCAACCGCATCCTGCCATCGAGCCGTCATTTCAAGATCGAAGATGTCGTCTCTGCTGCGCACCGGTACTTCAAGAAGACGGGCCGCCGCGTAACCTTCGAGTACATCCTCATCAAGGATGTGAATGCGTCCCGCGAAAATGCGGAAGAGCTCTGCCGCCTTGTGGGGAAGATGAACTGCCATTTCAATCTCATCCCGATCAATGGCACCGAGCATATCAAGCTGTATCCGCCGAGCTGGAAGGATGTCAAGGTCTTTCAGGAGATCCTGGAAAAACACGGCAAGAGCACGACCGTCCGCAGGCAGATGGGCGATGAGATCCAGGCTGCCTGCGGACAGCTGAAGCGGAGATATCTGGAGAAGAAGTAGCTGGTGACTAGTGACTGGTGACTAGTAGCTAGGGATTAGGGGACTTAAGTGACTGGGGGACTAGGAGACATCAGGCTCTCTTGAAAGATACATAAAAAGATACATAAAAAGATACATAAAAAGCGCCGAGAAATCAGTGGATTTCTCGGCGCTTTTTGGTTGAATCGGCGTTTCCTTACATATTCGGCTGACACTGGCGCGGGAGGAAAGCAAGGGAAAGTAATCTCACATATATTTTATTCCTGTACGTAGAAGGGTGCGCCTTTGGGGCACATCTATCCGGCGCCTTTGGCGCGACTCTTCTCCAAGGGTCTGCTCAACTGGAGGGACTTTCCTAATCCCTAATCCCTAGCCACCAGTCACTAGTCACTCACTCCCCGAACATCTTTGAAAGCGGGTTATTCGTAAAGACATCCGCTTCATTGATATAGCGGCGCACCATTTCCACGGACTTGTGACGGGTCTGTTTCATGATGAGACGCTCCTCGATGCCGTGAAGCGCCGCATACGTGGCGAAGCCGTGGCGCAGGCTGTGCGCGCCATAGAGCGTGGGGTCAAGACCGATCAGTTCGGCATATTTTTTGACGAGGAGATTCACCGTATTTTCACTGAGATGCGTCGAAGCGACCTTGCCATTTTTCAGGATCTTCCTGAAGATCGGGCCGTCATGGATATCAGCGGCCTTCAGCCAGTCATAGAGCGCACGGATGCCGTCCATTTCTTCAGGTACATTCTTCAGATGGGGGATGCCGACCTGCTGTCCTTCGCCCCGCTGGTCCGTCTTCGAGCGTTTGATATGAAGGACAATGCCCTGCGGAAATTTTCTAATATCTTCCATCGTGAGAGAGACGAGCTCGCTTCTGCGGAAAGCCCCCATGAAGCCGATGAGGAGGATCGCGCGATCGCGCAGGCCGTGGAGCGTTTTGAGATCCATGCGGGAAATCATTTCCTGAAGCTCCTCAAAATACACTGGCGTTTTCCCTTTTTGCAGCATGCCTTTCTGCCGCGTGAGGCCGATCAGTGCTTCCCGGACGATCCATGCTTTCGCAGGATTTTCCTTCGTGAAACCGGCCGCATTGAAATTCTCCGACAGCGCAGAAATGCGGCGGCGGATGGTCGCCGTTTTCGCATAGTCCGCGAGGTCATTGATATAGTTCACGATCGTTTCCGGCGTGGTCGGGAACGATTCTTTTTTATGGTACGAGCACCAGTCGCAGAAGTCGTTCCAGTCCGACTCATAGGCGTCGATGGTATGCTCCGACTTCGTCTCCGACAGGGAGAGAAGGCTCTTGTCAGAGAGTGTATCGTCATGGGTGCGTTTCGAGAAATCACGGATATAGAAATGGGGGGACATGGGAGGCCTTTCTTGTCAATGAGGGAAATGGGTTCATGGTTAGCCCGCAGGGGCGTGAAACGGGTTCAGCGGGCTCTATGGGTTTAAGGATTGGAGCGGTGTATCAAAATATGGAAGCGCCGCAAATAGGAAGCGGGGATGCCTGTCAGTATTTTATTATAACATGGCGCATACAGGAATGGCGCTCTCCTTCCAATGATACTCTCGCCCCTTCCTTTGGAAGGGGCAGACGAGCGAAGCGAGGCGGGGTTGGCTGCTCCGAATGGGAGAGCACCGTTTTCCGCTGCCAACCTCCGCCCCTTCGGGGCACCTCCTTCCAGAGGAAGGAGGGAGAATCGGAATAGGTGTATCGCCCCATATATTCGCAGAGAAGTCGCCACGAGAGCCCTGAAGTTTGAAAGCAGGGATGAGTGGCTAGTGACTAGTGACTGGTAGCTAGGGATGAGTGGCTAGGGATTAGGAGTGCAAGTGACTGGTAGCTAGTGACTGGTGACTTAAATACCGCCTTCGGCATCGCCACTATTTATACTCCGCGGCGCTTCTGCTTTTTATGCGCCGCACCACCATTCCTAATTCCTCATTCCTAATTCCTCATTCGAGCAAAGATTTCATCCCCAATCAAGGGACGGCACGTCCCGTAGGCTAACCCTGAACCCCAATAATCATTAAAGCCTCATAAAACAAACCTCAAATTTTATTTGACTTACCATCTCCAAAATGGTAATCTAAAGTTAATGTATAAATGGCTTGCCATTATTATTTGTATCAGGGGGTCTTTAGAAAAATGGATTTACTTCATCTGTTTCATGCCGGCGGTTTCATGATGTATCCGCTGCTTCTCTGCTCTATCATCGTTGTGACGATCTTCATCGAGCGTTTCCGTTTCTATCATGCGAACAAGTCGAATATCGAAAAGCTCACGAAGGAGATCCCGGATTTCCTCGCGGCCAATGATCAGGAAGGGCTGAAAGCAGCGCTGAAAGCCGATGGCGGCATTCCTGCCGGGGTTGTTTTGGCCGGCGCCGAACAGCTCTCCCACAAAGCGAACCAGACGGCCATTTTGGAAGGCGCGGCTTCTCATGCCGCAGGCGTCTTGAAGTCGTACCTGAACTACCTCGACGTCATCGTCACCCTGTCCCCGCTGATGGGTCTTCTCGGCACTGTCATCGGCATGATCGGCTCCTTCAATGTACTTTCTGTCGCAGAAGGCCAGCCATTCGCCATCACCGGCGGCGTCGCAGAAGCACTTGTTTGCACCGCATCCGGCCTTTTCGTCGCTATCATCGCTCTCATCGCCTACACCTACCTTTCGCAGCAGGTGTCTAACTTCGTTTCCCAGATGGAAAAACTGGGCTCCCTGTATTTGGCTATCGTAGAGGCGGATCAGAAATGAAACTTGAATCAATGAATGTAGAGAAGAAGCCGAAGATCATGATCATCCCGATGATCGATATCATCTTCTTCCTTCTGGTCTTCTTCATGATGTCCATGCTGACGATGGTGGTGCAGAAGTCCATCAATCTGAACCTGCCGCAGACCGCCAGCGCGCAGATCGACCTGCAGAAGACGCTTCCGATCAGCGTGACATCCGACGGCACCATCTATGTCGAGCAGGAAAAGATCCCGAAGGACGCCTTCAAGAAGCGCATGGAAATCGAAAAGAATAGAAATCCGGATCTCTCCATCGTCCTGCGTGCGGATGAGAAATCCGAGCACGGTGACTTCGTCTTCGTCTTAGACCAGCTGAAATCCGTCGGGATTTCCAAGATCGGCATTGCCACTGCCTCCAAAGGGCAGTCAGACTAAAGGGGTGGTGTGATGCGTACTTTCAAGTACCGATGGTCCTCCGCTCTGGGTACCTCGCTCGCCTGTCACGTCGTCGCCTTGGGACTCATCACGGGCTTCATGCTGCTCTTTCCGGCACCGACTGTGAATAAAGGTCCCATCGAGGTCGACCTCGTCACCATGGGCGGCGGCGGTGGCGGTGGCGGCGGAAATGGGGGAGAAACACCGCAGGAAGAAAAGCTCCCTGAGATCAAAGAAGCGAAAGCCACACCGACAGCGCCTCCTCCTGTCAAGACCGAACCGGATCCCGAAGCAGAAAATGATGTCCACGAAGTCGCGCCGAAACCATCGGAAGAGACTTCATCTGCGGCAGACACCTCTTCTGCAGACAGCACGTCGAGCAGCAGTACTTCTTCTGGCACTGGCGGCGGCACCGGCGGTGGGAACGGCACAGGGAATGGCCCCGGCGACGGCAGTGGGGAAGGGCCTGGCTCCGGTTCCGGCTCCGGCGGTGGCAATGGCTCTGGCTATGGCAGCGGAAATGGAGATGGGGTAGGCCCCGGTGATGGCGTCACCATGGGTCCGCAGCTCTTGAGCAATCCGGCACCCGCCTATCCGGAGTCCTGCCGCAAAGCCAATATTTCCGGTACGACCGTCGTAGGTCTTACCATTTCGAGCGATGGCAGCGTCTCGAGCGCGTGGGTTGTTTCCTCTTCCGGGAATGGCACCCTTGACAGCGCCGCCGTCAATGCCGTCTACGGCTGGCAGTTCGTCCCCGCCAAACAGAATGGCGTGGCGATCACCTGTAATTCACAGGTACCGGTCACATTCAATCTGAGATAATGAAAAAGCACATGTGCTGTGAGGCGCATGTGCTTTTGTTGTGATGGATTCAGCCTTCCCCGCTGAAGCGTCATCCCGACCGAAGTGGAGGGATCTTTTTCGTTGGCGGTTATCATTGATTGTTTGACGGCGAGAAACGGAAAAGTTTGAAGGCAGGGATGAGTGACTCGTGACTGGGAGACATCAGGCGCTCGTATCGTCATTTCGAGCGAAGCCCTCGATCTTCCTTGCAGACCGATAAACGAAGGATGTGTGAAAGCAGAAATATGTAGCACCAAGGCGCCGTTTATTTGCAGTGCCTATGTGATACTGACCGGAGTGCAAGAAAGATCCCTCGGCTGCGCTCGGGATGACGGCGGCGCGAAGCGCTATCAAAACTTCGCGGCGCTTAGATCCTTCGACTCAGTTCTCATATTTTCAGATAAGCTATTTTTTAACATACGACGTTTTTCTCCGCTCAGGATGACGAAATGCGCCGCACCACCACTCCTCACTCCTAACGCCTCACTCCTAACTGGCGAGTAGAGCTTTCACACGCAATCAAAGGGCAACACTCCCCACGGGCTACCCTGAACCCTTGACCCCTTATCCCTTCTTCCCATTTCCCAAATATGTTAGAATAAATGAAAACGATAGCCCATCTATTTCCACGGAGGAACCAATCATGAAAAAAGTCATTTTCGATATAGACGGCGTCCTTTTGAGTGAAGAACGCTACTTCGATGTATCTGCTCTGACCGTATGGGAGATACTCTACAGCCCTTCGTACATGGGACTTCCCAGCGAACGCGACGATTTTAATGCGGATCGTATCACCGAAGGGCAGATCGCCGGCTGCCGCAGCGTGGTGTGGGGAAATGACGCCCTTCTATCCTGGCTGAAAGCGCGCGGCATCAATTCGAACTGGGATATGGTACACGCCGATCTCATCACCATCCTCTGGCTGATGGCGGAAACCTATAAAAAACGCTCCGGCGGAGAAAAAATGTCTTTTACCTTCCACCAGCCACAAGACTTGAAGCGCGCCGGACAGGAGCTCATGGGACTATCCATGCCGAAAGCAGAAGACGTACTCGATCGCTGGGAGAGTGCCGTCCCCGAAGGCCTTCAGGGCGAAGACGTCTTCCATGCGCTCAAGAGTGCCATGGCGGATACGATCGATGGCGACCTTTCCTGGGCCGACCTTCGCTCCGATTTCTGGAAGATCCATACCGAAGCCTTTCAGGCATGGTACCTCGGAGACGACATCTTCATTTCCCTCCTGCATCATATGCCTTACAGCGCAGGAAAACCTGGCTTCCTTTCCCGTGAAGTCCCGCTTGCGCCCGCCGCTCACATCCTTTCCCTCTTCCGCACACTGAAAGAGCGCGGCTATGACATCGCCATCGCGACCGGCCGTGCCAGAGAGGAGATGGAGATCCCCTTCAAGCTGTTCCACTGGTACGAGGAATTCGATCCCTACACCATGGCGACTGCCTCTGATGCGGAAGAATCGGCCAATAGGCTCGGCGGCCCCGTCCTCGACAAGCCGAATGCCTTCATCTTTTCCTGCGCCATCTTCGGAAGAGATCCGGACAACTACAAGGCTTACTCCGAAGAGACCATGCAGCCGGCCAAGGAGGATGAGATCTACGTCTGCGGCGACTCCTACTCCGACGTTATCGGCAGCCGACGCGCCGGCGCGAAATGCATCGGCATCCTGACCGGCCTTGAAGGCAAGGAGGCGATCCCGATGTTTGAGAAAGAAGGCGTACCATATGTGGACCGCGTGACGGATATTTTAGAGAAATTGGATCAGAAGTGACCGGCAGCAAGTGGCTGGTGACTCGTACATTTCGTTTGTCATTTCCCTTGCACTGTCATTTTGAGCGAAGCGAGAAATCTGTTTCGTCAGCAGAGAAAAGAGGAGTGGGACAGCGATCCATGGAAAACCTGACATCCCCTTCATGTGCGTGATGGAGGTGGTCCTCACAGTAAAAACCGCGGGAAGAAAGAACTTTGGAGCTCTTTCTTCCCGCGGTTTTTATAAATTCAGAGGATATGTTTCCCAGATCGTCACAGGAATGAGGGGCTAGTGACTACTGACTTGAATACCACTTTCAGGCATCGCCTTTTTTATTTGCGGCGGCGCCGCCACCAGCATGTCTGCTCCTTGGTCAAGAGTCCCCAGCCAACAAATTCCGGACAGCAAAAAACATCCGGGGAACGCTTTCTGCCTTTACCCAAATGCAGGCGGGACACGGAATCGGCGCCGGTGTGGTTACATGTACCAAAGTACGAACGTCCTTGCTGTCGTCGGTGCTCGGCCTCGCAGGGGGCAGGGAAGCGTGGAAAGCTTGGATTTCCCGGATATTTTTTTGTTTGTCTTACGTTTTCAGCCTTAGACAGGTGGGGGAAAAAGACTGACATTTCCGTGCCCTGTCCGATGAGCCGGAGTGCAAAGCAAGATCTTCCTTTCGTAAGGTTGCTCTCTGTCGTATTTCTTAGCGCTAATGAATTCTGGAAATCAGAGAACAGCCGCGAAAAGGTGCACACACGATGC
>CAVBQN010000027.1:0-21654 GCA_963597545.1 Fusicatenibacter saccharivorans | reverse complement strand
CGGCCGGGCGAACACATGCCGGGATATTCTGTTTAGATTGTTCAAGTATGCAACAGATAATGAAATCATCGCAAGAAATATAGTGGAAGGGATCAGCCGATTTAAAAATACACAAAATACAAAAGTCCCCGCGCGGGAAACCATTCACAGAGAATTGACGGATAAAGAAATCGACTTGTTTTTTCGATATGCCGCCCATAGCCTTTATTACAACGCCATGCGATTTATGTTGAATACAGGCGTCCGGGCGGGCGAATGTTTAGCCCTTCAATGGAAAGACGTACAGGGCGGAACGATTCACATAGACAAAACTATCACAAGGACGGAGCGCGGTAATAGAGTAGGAAACTCACCTAAAACTAAAACGTCCCGGCGCATTATCCCTATTAACAACACAATTAGAGAAATCATCAATGAGCAACGCGATTTATACAGAAACACCCATGAATATTTTGATTTGTCTGATTTTGTATTCCCTAATTCAGCGGGCGGGTTTAGCTACCCCGACACCATAAACACAGTAATTGATAGGACATTGAAGGCCATGCAAAGAGAGGGTATACACATCGCCCATTTTTCCTCTCATTCCTTCCGTGCTACATTCGCCAGCCGCGCCGCCCGTCATGGCGTACCACCAAACACCTTAAAGGAAATTATGGGACATGCAAACATGGCTATCACAATGGACTTGTACGCGCATATCAACGAGCAGGACAAAATAGACGCCATGAACATTATTGAGTTCCCCATCGAGAAAACAAAAGGATATATTCATAGCGTCATATAGAAAAACCCGCCAAGAATGTAGACCATTCCGGCGGGCTTTTTTTACCCCAATTTTTACCCCAATTATGGTACTTATTTAGAATACTTTAATATAATATCTAATAAATCACGGTAATGGCAAAAGTCAAGAAACTCCATGTGTTTATCGGCGTTTTCAGTTATTATAATAATGCGAAATAAGGCAGAATAATTAGAAATAAGAGTTACCCCTAAAAAACAATTTATTATACCACGTATACGCAAGAGTGGGAAAATAATTTTTTCGTGAAGGCTGAACCATTCGACTGAAGGCACCGTATGCACGCTCTCCGATACGTTGTTTTCTATTGCCCGTTTTCATCCCATCATCGGTATTTTTCGAAAGGCGCCTCTCATCCAGGTTTCCTATTCCATCCTTGCGGCGAGCTCGTCCCATTTCTCATAGAGAGCTTCGAGTTTTTTCTGCGCTTCGTCGTACTCGGCGGCGAGGTCTGCATAGTTGTCCGGATCCATGCTCATCTGCGCGGTGTACATCTTGACCGTCGCTTCGAGGCGGCCGATCTCCATTTCCACATGGCTGAGCTTTTCCCTTTCTACGGCCGAGACTTCCTGCTTCTTCTGGTGTTCCTTCTCAGGCGCAGTCTTATCTTCCTCCGGCTCTTCTTCTACAGTCTCTTCCCCGCTGCGGTCTTTTTCAAAGGCTTCGAGGTCGAGCTTTTTCTCTTTATAGTAGCTGTAGTTCCCGAGGTACTCGGTGAGCTTTCCATGTTCCATTTCTACGATGCGGGTCGTGATCTTATCTAAGAAATAGCGGTCATGCGAGACGACAAGTGAGGTGCCGCCGAAGGCCTGGATGGCCTGCTCCATGATCTCCCTCGTGGGGATATCGAGATGGTTCGTCGGTTCGTCGAGGATGAGGAAATTCGGTTTCTCAAGAAAGAGGCACAGGAGCGAGAGACGTGCCTTCTCTCCGCCGGAGAGCATGGCGACCTGCTTGAATACGTCATCGCCGCGGAACAGGAACATCCCGAGGATATTTCTGGCTTCCTTCTCCCCGAAATTGAAGGTGTCACGCACTTCGTCAAGGACGGAAAGCTCGGGGTGGAGTCGCTCCTGCTCCTGCGAGTAGTAGCCCATCTTCACATTATTGCCGAGCTGGATGATGCCGCTGTCTGCCGTCTTTTCTCCGGTGATGAGCTTCAGAAGCGTGGTCTTGCCCGCGCCATTCGGGCCGATGAGGCCGAGTACCTCCCCTTTTTTGATGTGAAGGTTCAGATCCTCAAAGATCAGATGATCCTTGTAGGAGGCTTTCGCACGCACGATGTCGAGTACCTTCTCCGCACATTCCTGCGGCGGATCAAAGTGGAAACGGAGCGTCGCCTGATGGACAGGCTTATCGAGACGCTCGAGGCGGTTCAGCTGTGACTGGCGACCGCGCGCCTGCTTCGCCTTGATGCCTGCCTTGTAGCGTCGGATATACTCTTCCGTTTCCTTGATGTGCTCCTGCTGCTTGTCGTAAGCCTTCTGGTAGGCTTTGTCCTGGTTCGTCTTTGTCTCCAGATAGCGCGAGTAGCCTCCGCGGAAGCTTCGGATATGATGGTTCTCCAGATCGATGATCCCCGTCGCCGCTGCATCCAGGAAATAGCGGTCATGGGAGATCATGAGGATCCCGCCTTTGTACGAGCGCAGGTAGTCTTCGAGCCACTCGAGCATGCCCATGTCGAGGTGGTTCGTCGGTTCGTCTAGGAGAAGGAAATCCGGATGGCGCACGAAGGCGGCGGCAAGGTTGATACGGACCTTCTGCCCGCCGGAGAAGGCGTGGATGTCTCTGTCCCAATCCTCCTCTCTGAAGCCGAGCCCGGTCAGGATCTTTTTCGTCATCGACTCATAATCATAACCGCCTAAGAATTCAAATCGCTCTTCCGCCTTGCCATACTGCTCAATGAGCTTCTCATCGTCCTTGTGCTGCTCGAGCTCTTTTGTCAGCGCTTCGATGCGATCTTTATAAAAGAGGACATCCCGCCACGCCTCCTCCATTTCCTCGCGGATGGTATGGGAGGTGTAATTGAAATCCTGACGGAGGTAGCCGATGATGGCACCGTCGCTCGCCTTGACGGAGCCTTTATCGTATTCCTCGTCACCGCGAATGCATTTCAGGAGCGTCGTCTTGCCCGCGCCATTCGCGCCGACCAGACCGATGCGTTCCCCGCTTCGGATGTCAAAGGAAACATTTTCAAAGACAGTCTTGATGCCGAAGGATTTCGACAGACCGTTGATACGTAGAATTGCCATGTTTTTGCTCCAATATATGATGTAAGGATAAGGATCGAGGTGTATGGTCCAGGGGGGGCGCATCGGGACATGCCCCCTTGCTGTCATTGCCCTAAAGGCAATGCAGGTTCGGCGGGGCGTTCGGCTTGGCTTTCTCCCCTGAGCCTGCATCTCACTCGATGACATCCGCCCTGATAAGTATAATGATTTCCGACTCCTCCAGACTTTTCCCATGACTTTGGAAGAGTTTTCCCAGAAGCGGGATGTCTCCTAAAATAGGTACTTTGCGGAAGGTCTTTCCTTCCTCTTTATCGATGAGACCGCCGATAGCCAGGAGCTGCCCAGATGCCAGACGCACCATCGTATTCGCCGAGCGCGTGATGATGCGGTACGCTTTCATCTCAGGGACGAGGTAGGGCGTCGAGACTTCTGCTTCCACCTCAGCGGTGATCTCATTGTCCGCACTGATAATGGGGGTATATGTGAGCTTGATGCCGGCGTCCTTGTACTCTGTCGTCGTGGTCTTCACGCCATTTTCCATATGCTCTACGATGACCGGGATGCGGCTCCCGATCAGGATGTCGGCTTTCCTGCCATTCATCGTGACGACGTGCGGCTTTGCCAGTACTTTTGCCTTGCCTTTGGTGACCAGTGCATTGAGATTTGCCTGAAAGAAGAAGGTGTAGGGATGCCCGCCCGGCGCACGTCCATAGGAGATCCCGGCGTAGCCATCAGGGATCGTGACGTCCCAGCCGCTTTTTTCAATGTTTCGGATCTTGGGATTTCCATCACTGTCGTACTTGATATTTCCATCTTCCCCCAGTACATAGTGCTGCTCCGTCCAGCTGTCACGGTCATAGTCCGCACTGCCGGTGAGGCTTTTGAAATTCCAGTCCAGCCCCAGCTCTTTGGCCGAGCTTTTATTGACTGCGATGACTTCCGCCTCCACCTTCACCTGCTTTTCGGGGATATCCATACCGCGAAGGAGCGCATCCACCTGCATCAGCTCGGCCGGCGTCCCACTCACAAGCACGGTATTGGCCGACTGGTTATAAGACACCTTGCCTTTGGATACCATGTCCGTCAGGCTTTCGGCTGCTTCCTTGGCATTCGCATAGGAAAGGCGGTATGACTTCGCAAAGATGCCGGACTCTTTCTCCGTTACGGCGGAAAAAATAATAAGCGTACTTCCCTCTTTCCGTCCGGCAAGTCCACAGGCCGCCATGATGGCTGTCATCGCTTCTTCCGGCGTCACATCATCCAGACTAGCCGTGACCCGCTCCTTGACGTGAGAAGAGAAAATGACATTCTCTCCCGTCATCTCCGCGAGTCCCCGCAGTACCTCCGCCACAGGAGCGTCGCTCACATGCAGGCTGACCTTCTCCTCCGGGGCTGGCGCCACCTGTACAATGGCCTCATCCGGCTTTTTCTCCGGCATCCGGAGATCGCGGGAAGAAAGCTCTTCAGCCATCGTCTCATGTGCGCTGGTATCCAGATCCAGCGCCCGGGCAGAAATACCGCTGCAAAGCAAAAATGCACAGCAAAAAACAGCCCCCGCCGTTCTTATCAGCGGGTGCTGAGTGTGAAAACACCGGAAGCACCGGCGAGTGTGACCGTCTTTCCCTGTATGCTGGAAACATTCCATAGTCCTGCCTGCTCTCCTTCTTTGACCGTGTACGTCACCCCATGGACCTCTATGACCGCTCGCTTCTCACTGCCAAATGACATGATACCCATGAGACGCGGCACATCAGATGCGTACGACCTTTTCTCTTTTGCCGATCCGGCAGAGGAATTCGCCGTGCGAGGCGCAGAAGAAGGCAAAGAGACGCCTGCCGTTTCCACAGGCATCGCCTTTTCCGTCATCGCCTCCATATGGAAGGGGTCAGCAAGCGGCTTTCCCCTGATATAGGATGACGAATCATAGACGCGGCGGCTCTCTTCCTGCGGAAGCATCGAAGAGGAAGAAGTCCCTTCTGATGCAGCCACGGGAGGCATCGCCTTTGGTTTTTCAGGAAACAGCTTCGACGCTGTCCCCATGCCCAGCGATCCCCAGAGGATCAGAAGAGCCACAAGGGCAAGCCCCAGCGGCAGTGCCCATTTTTTATCCATGGAGCACCTCCGAAAAAAGTGACCGATACAGGCTCACCAGCCGTAAGGGAAATGCGGATCCGATCATTGCCCGAGCGAATCCGCATTTTCCTAGAATCTAAAATCCTTCGGCATCAGCATGAACTGGGTTTCCCTTTCGATATCATCGTAGCGGATCCAGGCATAGAAGGAATGCAGGTCGCGGTAGTAGGTCCAGTAGCGATGGTTCAGGCGGCCATACTTGGTATCGACCGTCCATGCCAGACTGAAGGCATCATTCTTCGTCGGCTGCACGCGCACGCCAAAGTCGAGCGGCTTATCACTGGTGTACGAGTCGTAGCGATACGGCGTAAAGCCATTGATTTCACGATCCGTATAATAGATCCAGCCCTGCACGCTGCGGTAGCCGCCAGAAAGCCCCATGCTGTAATAGGTGTTTTTGCGGATGTTCCCGCCGTTATAGCTGTAGTAGTCTCTCATATAGCCGGCGCGCCATGAAAAACGCATGAATTTCCCGAGCTTCCATGGATCACTGGAAATATAAGCGTCGTAGCTCTTATGCTGTCCTTTGACCCCGTCTTCTTCCCAGTAACCGATTTCCCCCTTCGCACCCACGTAGAAGCGAGAGCCACCGAGGTAAAAATGCTTCGAGTCAAATTCCAGCGACGGCCGTTTCTTGACCCAGATACCGCCGTCATCATTCGTGCTGCTTTCCTCTTCGGCATAGTGGAAATTCAAGCCGCCAACCGGCGTCTGATAGCGCACACCTACATCCGGTTTGTATCCTGCCTTCGTGTACCAGCGGTTTTCCATATACGCCGTCAGATTCATATCCGCATCGAGCGGGATCTCGATCCGGTTATGCAGTCCGAAACCATTGTCACTGTCAAACATCGGTCGCGGAATCAGTGTGAACGGGCTGAATCGCTTCTTCTTGAGAGAACCCTTGTACGTCGAAAGCGTCACAAGGACCGTATTCTTCGCCATGAGCTTCACATTATGCGCGATATACTTATCCCCCGGATAAATATCGATGGAGTCGGCCTCGATGCGATAATCCGGCACCTTCGCCACCGCATGCTTCGTCGTGAAGTAGGCATGCTCGATCACTATGTGATTGGCATTCTTGTCATATGTACCGCTTTCGCCCTGAAAGTAGTACGTCCCGCTGTCCCAGCCGGACACCTTTTCAAAATGTCCGACAGCGGCCTTCGCGTCATAGTCAGCGCGCGCCGCCTTGAGATCCGTCGTCGGATTCTTCCAGACAAGCTCCCCCGGGACGACATACTTTTGAGAGATCGTATTTCCATAGACATACTCGGTCTGGTAGGTATCCATCATGTGCTTGATCTCTACGCGCCCGAAAGCGGCCACCTCTCCCGTGGTATCATTGTAGCGCATTTTATCAGCCACGACCGTAGCCGGATGCTCTTTGGAAATCCCGGTATCCGCCGTTTCCTTATTCTTTTTCCTGTCTTTATCCTTTTGGGCCGTTTCCCGTGTCTCCTCCCCGTCATAGGAAGGCCGCAGTACACCGTCGCTGACGGAATACTCCACATGGGTGGTATCCTCTGGCGGCAGCTTTGGGGAAACAGATGCCTCCGCCGCTTCAGCAGCCAGCGAAGGCAGCAGAAGAGCAGAAAGAAGCACCGCCTTTTTCCAGTTATGATTATTCATTTCTCATGATCACGACAGAAGCTGCCTCATTATCGGTCTTGGCGGAGTCTGCCGTTTCCTTTACTGTAGAATCCTTTTCACGGGCTGCTTCCAGTTCCGCTTTGGCACTGTCACTGATTTCTGCCTTTGGCGCAGGAGCTGCGGTCTCCGGCACAGCCGTCGCTGTCACCTGATTATCCTGTGCCGCAGTTGCAGTGGCCGCAGAAGCTGTGCGTGCGACATGCTTTCTAAGAACGATGTGCGGCGCGCCTTCACGAAGCACCAGCCCCTTCGTCGTGACAGGCTGTGCCGTCTGGATATAGAGCTCGCTGCCCGCGGGGAGCACAGCATCCTTACCTTTGACAAAAAGCCCGCCCACAAGACCGATCGGTCCCAGAGCCAGCGCACCGATGGTAGAGGCGCCAACAGCCGCTGCTTCCATTTTCAGCTTTTCCTTGGCTTCCGGTCCCAGCACAGTCGGGATCGCTTCGTCATCCACAGAGAATACCTGATCGAAGGAGACATCGACCTTGCCGCTGCGACCAAAGCTTTTCGGGCGGCTGACTTCCGTCACCACGCCACTGCCCTGTGTGCCGCGAGGCAGCACCAGCACATCACCGACCAGAACATCTTCCTGTACCGTGAAGGAGACCGGATCTCCGACCTGGCTCGTCTTGCTGCCCACATCATCATTCAGTGCCACTTTGAAAACCGTATCCGCCGGCAGCTGGACCGTCTTCATTTCATAGTGCTGGTCTCCATAGACTGCCTGCTCCAGGCTCTGCATACGTTCATCCAAAGCCCCCTTCTTCGCTTCGCCCAGCACCGCTTTTTCCAGATTATCCATGCGGACCGTCAGATTATCCGTGCTGATCTCATCCGTCAGATAGTATTCCATCGCATTCATGCGGTTCGAAATCGCCGGAGTGCTATCGTTGTCATTTCTCACCACATCCGCATACAGATTGTCGATACGATGATCAAGTCCGCTGGCCGATGTATTCCCCACGCCGTAGATCACATTATCCGCCTGATCCGCACGGCCGATGAGAGACCCGCTCTGCACCGAACCATAGAGGACTTCATCTACACGGTCGATCTTTTCCGCCAGCGTTGCCACATCCTCTGCCATGACAGGCATCGCCATCAATGCAGCCAATCCTGCTGCCAGTAATGCTTTTCTCATATATTCCTCCGAAAATAATCAAATAGTAAAAGTTCATGGTTCAGGTGACCGCTTCTTCTCATGAAGACCGGGCTATATCCGAAGGACTATGCAAAAACAGGTCCTCCCATCCATCAGCCGCCTGGTCTCCCGGTCTTTTCCAGCGCCCATCACACCCGAACATCGATCACTGCCGACACGCCAACGCCCTGCACACGGGAGAACGAGGTCGGATTCACACTATCCATCGGGATGAGCCCCTTGATACGGAACAGCTTGTCATTCCAGCTGATCTCCAGCTGCCCGACTGCCTTCACCTTCTCTACCTGATCGGCATCGCCGATGACCTGCGCGGCCCCGATATATCCTTTATTTCCAATGCTGACGATCGGCACCACCTTCGTGGCGTAATTCGTGCCGGCGCCTTCCTTCATCATGACCGAATTGATCGCGCTATTGATAGAAGCGCCATATTTATCGACCAGTATCGCAATACCGCCGACCTTGACCACACCGCCAAGGACACTGCCCAGATTGAAAGCCGATACCTGCGTCAATGCACCCGCACCGATCATCGCCGCCGCCAGTACACAGACCGCTAGTCTTTTCATTTTCATCATCATACCCTCCTTATAGGAAATCAGTTTCACTACAGAAGTTGAACTGCAAGTATCAGACCCTACCCAAAATTCCCCTGGCGTAACGACCATGATACCACAAAGCTATACTCTCTCAGCCTACAGTTATTTATTATTATACCGTCTTAGAGAGGGTTTGTGCAATAAAAAAGCGCGATTTCAGAAATCGCGTTTTTTGAATATTCAATCGCACACCTTACGTTAATCGCAGCAAGAAAAAGGCATAACGCCAGAGATGTGCCGTCTGCCCTCCCGATACATTTCTTGGTATGTCAGATGAACGCTTCTGCCTATTTTAATCGACGCTCCCCGTGAGGGCAATGTCGTTAAGGAAAGGAAATCGTCAGCAAAAAAGCGTCTTGCTTTCCTCCTTCGGTGGAAGTGGCGAAGGCAATATGTGCAAGCGAACTGGATTTTTTGTCGTTTCACTTAATATCATGACCCGCGGGAGAGCGACACGTGCCTTCCACAGCGCTTACGTCCGTCCCTTTATTTCAATCCACGCTCCCCGCGAGGGGAGCGACCAGCTTGGGCGGTACACCTCTTTCTGCGATCGCCTATTTCAATCCACGTTCCCCGCGAGGGGAGCGACCAGATATGCAGCATCTGCACGACCAAATACAGGATTTCAATCCACGCTCCCCGTGGGGGGAGCGACATCTCATTGCCGCAGGAGTCGGTGGTGCGATTGTATTTCAATCCACGCTCCCCGTGGGGGGGAGCGACCTTACATGGGCAATGGTAAATGCTGTATTGTTCATATTTCAATCCACGCTCCCCGCGGGGGGAGCGACACTGACCGAGTCCAAGAACTTGAACGCGCAGACGCAATTTCAATCCACGCTCCCCGCGAAGGGAGCGACCTTACATGGGCAATGGTAAATGCTGTATTGTTCATATTTCAATCCACGCTCCCCGCGGGGGGAGCGACACTGACCGAGTCCAAGAACTTGAACGCGCAGACGCAATTTCAATCCACGCTCCCCGCGAAGGGAGCGACCTTACATGGGCAATGGTAAATGCTGTATTGTTCATATTTCAATCCACGCTCCCCGCGGGGGGAGCGACAATGCACTCATCGGGGTTATACTTTTGTTCTTTTATTTCAATCCACGCTCCCCGCGGGGGGAGCGACTATGCTCTCGTTTGGAATGAGTGGTTTAGAGACGAATTTCAATCCACGCTCCCCGCGGGGGGAGCGACGAACCACAATTCATCATTGACTCTTACATTCAAATATTTCAATCCACGCTCCCCGCGGGGGGAGCGACAACTCTGTGCCCTTGATGATGAGCATATGACGCTATTTCAATCCACGCTCCCCGCGGGGGGAGCGACTCAGTCTCTCAAGGAAGGAAGTGATGACTATGCTATTTCAATCCACGCTCCCCGCGGGGGGAGCGACAAACTTATTAGGCCTCTCGAAGGAGACTACTTATATTTCAATCCACGCTCCCCGCGGGGGGAGCGACCGGCCAGCCTCAGATAAAGCGTAGCTTTACCTTATTTCAATCCACGCTCCCCGCGGGGGAGCGACAATCGAGGTTGCAAAAAAATTGGTTCGACCGATAATTTCAATCCACGCTCCCCGCGGGGGGAGCGACCTCTTAATTTTATTGATTATTTTGTGCATTTGGGATTTCAATCCACGCTCCCCGCGGGGGGAGCGACGGCATCGTGGCCGATCCCGCGTGTCATCATGGATATTTCAATCCACGCTCCCCGCGGGGGGAGCGACCTTCAATCGTATTACAGTATACGGGCACATGCTGATTTCAATCCACGCTCCCCGCGGGGGGAGCGACATCCATGACAGGGAAAAAATGGGGATGCTTCGAAAAGATTTCAATCCACGCTCCCCGCGGGGGGAGCGACGTTGAAAGAACTCAATCCATTTTTGTGGATTCGATATTTCAATCCACGCTCCCCGCGGGGGGAGCGACCTTATGTTGCTCAAGATCAAGCAGTCGACCGACGGATTTCAATCCACGCTCCCCGCGGGGGGAGCGACCGAGCGACTTCCGAAGCCGTTTCAAAAACAACTATTTCAATCCACGCTCCCCGCGGGGGGAGCGACCTCGCTCATTTGGGCGAGCAGGCCATCCTCAATAAGATTTCAATCCACGCTCCCCGCGGGGGGAGCGACAGTCTTGGGCGACTACGATCGCTCCTGCTGGCATTTCAATCCACGCTCCCCGCGGGGGGAGCGACAGTACAGTCAAAGCATGCAGCAATGACCGTATAAAACGGAGTACTTTGCGCGAACCACATTTTCTCTATTCCAAGAATGCGTGTTTTTCGCCCATTTTCCCCCTGTGCGCTACTACTTCGCGCACAAAAAATCAGAGAATCATAGTTTCATTCGGATCATATCCCGGCTTGGCACCTATGTGCTTCACCTTAGACTGGTATCGATTCCCCAGATTGTAGAACCGTATGCTGTCAGACTCCTTGTCCATCAGCATTTCCAGCGTGGCACGAAGTGAGACGGCCTGCGCCTCATCCACCTGACATTCGAAGACAGAATTCTGTACACGCTGGCCATGAGCTTCGCAGCATTTGGCTACTTTCCGAAGGCGTTTCTGTCCTGCAGATGTCGTGGTATTTACATCATAGGTAATCAAAAGAAGCATGTCATCACTTCCATAGAAAAGGCGGATACCCATCCAGGTCTCCACGAATGTAACGGGCCAGCAGCAATGCCTGCACATAAGGGATCAATCCCCAATATATTTTCTCGCCGAGGAATGGATGTGTCAATGTTTCCTTCTTTCGTTCCTGCCATTTGCTGAGAAAAGTCTTACGTCCCTCTGCATTCAGCAAGACCGCGCCATCCTCCATCGGCTTGAAGCAGGAAGCAGGCAACACCCGGTTATTGACGAGTGATAAGACAAATCGGTCGGCATAGACGCTTCGAAGCTCTTCCATGAGATCCAATGCCAGTGACTGCCGCCCGGGGCGATCTCTATGCAGGATGCCGATGTAGGAGTCCATGCCCGCCGCTTCTATGGCAGAGGCACAGTCATGGGCAAGAAGTGTATAGGCAAAGGAAAGCAATGCATTCACTCGATCAAGCGGCGGTCGTTTATTCCTTCCATGGAAATAGAAATGCTTCTTGTCATGCAAAATGAGCGTATCAAAAAGAGAAAAGTAGGATGCAGCGGCATTCCCTTCTATCCCACGGAGGTGATCCAGTGAGTCTGCCTTGGCTGCTTCTCTGGCAGCAGTCTGCAAATCCTGTATCACTGCTTGAAAGCAAGCGGCATCGACGGACAATGGATGGTCCCGCAGGAAGCGCATAAGTACGGTACGCCCATTGAGGATTTTCCCTGCGATCATGGTACGCGCAATGGCAAGACCACGAGGCTCTTCTTCGGATATACGATACTGTTCTTTTCTGAGAAGCACATTTCCCGCGGTCAGTCCCTGAGCGCGCGCCAGAAACTTTCCCTGCGGTGTCAGAAAGCAAAATCCGATATGCCGCTTCACGCAGGCACCAAGAAGCGCAGGGCTCGCACCTTTGTATCCGAAGTACATAATGTTTTCCAAATTGATCAACGGTATTCGCTGGAGGATTTCATTTCCTTTCCATGCTGCCACATTTTCATTATCCAAAGACAAGTACAAATCTTCTGAATTGACAAAAAGCGTATTGAGCAGTTTCCTCATGGCAGCTCCTCCCCCAGCGCCTTTTCCATATAGCCCCGCACTGACTGAACGCGGCACAGCTTAGGCAGACAAAGTCCCTTCAGGGAGCAAGACTGACACTTCTTGGAAGTTTTGACTTTTGGTGTGTACCCTCTGTGAAACAGTTCGTGCATTTCTCTCAAAGCCGACTTCACTCTGCTCCTGATATTCTCATCAAGGTCGATCTTTCGCCGTCTCCGTATCTCGTGGTAGTAAAGAGATCCGTATGGAATCCTGCATTGCAGCATGTCTTCCAAGCACAGGGCTTCGGCACAGAGCTGAAAAATATCTGAATCATCTTCTTTATCTTTGCCCCTTTTGTACTCCACCGGTACCGCCTGCCAAAGCCCTCTGTGTCCGTGAAGCGGTACACCCTCCTCAGAAGACAAAAACTCTACCACATCGCACTGCCCCGTGATGCCCAGTGTGGGAGAAGCTACGCGAAGGCCTCTCGTCACCAGTATGCCCGGGCGTTTTTCTATGAAATCATCCTTATGCGCATTTTGATGAATGACCTCCCCTTCCGCAGTCAGCCGGTTCTCCTGCCATTGCTGCTCGATGTGAATCAAGGCCCATTGTCTCCGGCAAAACATAAAATGCTGGATGCCGGAAATCATCAGGTAGTCATTTTCCGCGTAGCTCATATTTTACGCTCACAGGTGACTCCCTGCGGCATATTTTCTGTATCGACCTGTACTTCATAGTCACTGTAGGAGCGCGGCGGAGTATGCGGATCCTTTCTTGCTACATGTACTCGTTCAAACAGTTTGTAAGAAGGGGCATTCCCCAGTTCGCTGGCATGCTTGAAGACGATGAGCTCGCGCACCGCCATATTTCCTCTCGCGGCCGAATGATCATTTTCGAACATATTGATGATGGCCTGCCACAAAAGGGCAAGATCGTCTTCACTGAAGTGCGTCACTTTTCTTGCCAGATTGGCAGAAATGTAGCCTTCGACCTGGTACAGGGCATAGGGAACAATGAACTTGCGCCCGATTTCCGTCTTTTTACTTTGCGCATCTTTTTCTGTCGTGATTGCCACTCGCGTCAGTGTCACTTCCTGCGGAGCAATCGGATCGATGCTTCTGGCAAACCCAAGCTGGACAGGACCACGCACCTGTCCACAGTTCAAAGCGCCTTTCATAAAGGTGGTCATGACAGCCCCGAACGTACGAATATCAAAGAAATTGGAACACATGAAGTCCCGCAGCCGGCTGTCTGCATCCGGATTTTTCTTTTTGGCCGTTTTAATATCATCGACACCGACATACGCCAATGCTTCTTTATCGCTCTGTTCCAGCGGTACGTTTTCTTTGATGTAAATCCGATACCCAGGCTCATCTTCCTTGGCTGCTTCTACATAGTTTCTGATCTTACGTTTCAGGCAGACATCGGTCACAAGGCCAAGCCCCGTTTCCGGATCCACACGCGGCATATTCCCCGCATCCGGATCTCCATTGGGATTGCCATTCGTCACATCGAAAAGAACCACGAAATCGTATCTGTTATGAATCACTTCTGCCATTTGCTTATTCCTCCTCTTTACCTTTATATCTTGCCTGTGTTTCCTGATAATAGCCAATGATAAATGCACCTTGTTCCTCCAGTGTCAACCGGGCGGGAAACGGAATGCCTTCCTCCGGCATGATGATTTTATCCATTAAAGCGCCCATTTTCTTTTTAAAATAGACAGCCTTTCCTTCATCGAGCTTAGAGAGATGCGTATTCGCCAGCTTCAACAGGATGGGGAATACGGAAGCCGGTGTAGCACAGGCAGAATTAAAATACCGCTCCTTGATGGTGGTGTTGATCGTAGGGTTCGCACTCTGCTGGATATTTTCCAGCAGAGAAAACATCCGCCCTAATACATAAGAAATATCATTGCAATTCTCATTGAGTGCCATTTGTAATTTTCCCTCCCATTGTTCTTTACCATTTTTCAAAAGGTACGCTTTGATGAAAGCCGCCTTGGTATGGCTGATTTTCTGAATGGCTGATTTCCCGCCTTCTGCGTCTTTATCCCGGTCAGCAAACACACGAAGCATGATGTTTTGGAATACAGACTCAGGATACTTTGTATTTTGCAGCACGGCTCTGAATAAACTGCCCGCCATCAGAGGCGAAGCCGCCTGTTCTTTGCCATTCGGGTTCGCTGTCGCCTTGAGCGTCTTCCACAGGGGAATATTTTGTTTTTCCCAAGATGGCCCCTCAAGTTTCATTCGATCCTGATGAAGCGATAGATTCGTCACCAGTTCGCGGAATGTGTTCCTTAAAAACAGCCTGACAGAAATTCTGGCTGCATTAGGCGCCAAGCCCAGAATGTAAAACGGCTCATCCGGTGAGATCTTGATGCCTTCCAAATCTACAGGAAGCCCATCTCTCATGTGGGTAACGATCGTATCAAGCGTATGATCATCAAGCCCTGCATCATTTCCTAAGAAAGACATCATGAAATCCTGACAGGCAGAAATACCATGCTCTGACCAGTATACGATGGTCGTGTCTCCTATGGTCTGGCTGTGACTTCGATCAGCAAGCAATGCATTGAGTGCACTGCCGTAGGCGAAGGCTGCCCGCTCACTGACTGGTGCATTTTTTCCCTGCTCACCATCTCCCCCATAGGAGCAAAAAGCAGGTGCATTAAATGATACCAGATTCGCCCCAGCCGTCTGCGCTCCAAGCACCCCCTTTATTTTCGGATGAAGCAAGGCGATTTTCTGATTTTCCGCACCTGTAATCAGGCACTGCCCCGCCGGAAATTCATCATCTCCATCCCCCTCACGGGCTTCTTGAAAATCTTCCCATGCTTTTTTTATTTCTTCATCTTCAATGGCATCTACGCCATCTACTTGAAACACAAAGTTGCTCCCAGCTATAATATCCTCCAAATTTTCTTGAATCCATGAATCTTCTTCTGCCTTATCAAATCCCCAAGTATCAAAGAAATGCAGAATGGCCTTAGCCACGGGAGAATGGCAATGTTCTAACACTCGATGATGCAGCATTTTGGCTGCTTCGAAGCACTGGATGGTTCTTTGGACTTTCCCCTTGTCATCAACAGCCAGAAAATAGCTGGAATTATCACACAGAAAATTGGCTTTTACACCGGAAGAACGAGTCACGGGCAGCGGTACGCACATTTCACAAGGCACTTCACGCTCCGTTTTCCCTCTCCGTACCTTTTTGCGGGCAGAAATGATTCCACAGAGATGCCCCTCTTTATCAAGCAGAATGCGGTGACTGACTTTGGCTATTCCCCATCCTTCTGCTTGAATTTTCCCCTGCTTGCAAAGCTCCTCATATAAGTGAACCAACGCAGTAAGTATCATCGATGCACCTCGCAATTCCGAAGATCCATAACCCCTTTTTCTAATCTGGCATGGAAAAACCGGGGTGTGATGTGTTGTAAATCAGAGAAATCCATATCATACAGCATAAAGCCAAGATCTTGTGTGACAGGGTAAGGAATCACGGTCTCATCATCCTCTACCAGACGGAAGCCTGCCGGAAACTCTCGGCATCCCAAGTACGGCTGATGATAGCATTGGCCTTTTCTCGCACGGCGGCAGAGCATTTCCCTGAATTTTCCCGCATTATCACTGGCATTGGCTTTCTCTGTCATTTCAAAGTGTACATGAATACAGTACCTGACATTTGTCAAGATCAAGGCTGCTCTCTGCTGAATGTCTTCCTTTGGACATAGATACATGGCTTTTCCCTGTCGGGCGTTTCCTGCAATGCTCGACATATTAATTTTGGACTTCACTTCATTTCTTCTGACATTCGTCATCTGGATCGGACTCATGACATCGATCTCATCGATCACATACCGAAGCCCCGGATGCCAGAAGATCGCTTCGACAAGTCCGCGCGCCGCAGACGGTGTCATCACATCATAAGACACTCGTTCCACCTTCATTTCCGGTCGTGTAAAGCAGGCATAGTCGCCCCAGCACTCTATCCTTACTCCATATGCCATACATTTTCCTCTTTTCTTATTACCACATGATCCCCACGCCATCTTCAGACTTGATCTTGAGCCCCAGCTCCGCATCATAGTCCTCCATATTCACCAAGCAGGCCAGGTTCTCATCCCCTGGAAACATCGCAATTTGCCCCTGCATGAGCAGTTTCATGAAATCGGACTGCCCCCCAGCCTTCGAATACCGCACCTGGATCATGTACTGCCCGGCAGAACGCATGAGCTGCCGCGAGCGATTTCCCATCATCAGCTGTTCCTTTATGTTTCTGGCTTTCTCATCAAAGGGTATAAAAACTGACTTCGTGCTCTCACTGATCAGATGAAATCGTTTTCCGATCTCAGCAAAGCTGAGTGACTGCGCCAGTTTCTCGATTTCCCGGTAATCCAGATTTCCTTCATTGCTTTGGTACCAGTTTTCAAAATAGGTGCGAATCGCCGACGGTTCGGTCATTTCTTCAGCATTGTATTTTTCCCGAACCATATCCGTCACTTGTTTTTCTTTGCGCATGAATGGACTCTTCTTGCTTTCCTTTGTCCAAAAGATATGCGCCCTGCTATGTTGTAAAGACTGCCGACCTTCTCGATTGCAGCGGCCCGCCCCCTGGATCAGACTGTCCAGCCCTGTATACTGCAAATATACCACTGGAAAATCGATGTCAACCCCAACGGAAATGATGCTGGTCGATACGACTCGGCACGGTTTTCCATCCCGCAGGCGAGTTTTCATTTTCTGAATGATCTGCCTGCGATGGGCCGGACATAAATTGGTCGACAGGTACATGGCCTCTCCGTCGAGCAGTTCAAATATTTTTTCGGCTTCTTTTTTGGTAGAAGCGATACAGAGTACCTGCTCACATTCATCTAATTTCTTCGCAATCTCGGCATAATCCGTTTCGCCATCTATATCGAATGTCACCCGCTTGAAAAACTGAAACAGTTCTTCCACATTTTCCATGATTTCTGTCGGATTCTTCTGCAAGTAGCGCCCCAGCTCCGGCTGCGTCGCGCTGCATAAAACAACCGTACAGCCATAATAATGAACCAGCTGCTCGAGCACATGGAGACATGGCTTCAGAAAATCGACCGGCATCATCTGGGCTTCGTCAAGAATAATGACACTGTTTGAGATATTATGCAGCTTTCGGCATCTTGATGTTTTATTGGCATACAAGGATTCAAAGAATTGCTCATTGGTCGTGATCACGACAGGAGCATCCCAATTTTCTGCAGCCAGTTTCATCCTCTCTGCCAGTCTGCCTGCCTCTTCGCTTCCCTCTTCCGGCAAACTGTCATAGTCGACCTGGCTATGACTTTCCAACACCGCATGATTTCCCAGAAAAGCCCGAAAAACAGCGGCTGTCTGCTCAATGATGGAGAGGTAGGGAATTACATAAATGATCCGTTCCTTTTGCCATTTCATGGCCTGCTTCATGGCAAAAGCCATCGAGGAAATCGTCTTACCGCCGCCCGTCGGTACCGTCAGCGAGTACAGCCCCTGCTTTCCCTCCCCTTTCCGCATGCATGTTTGAAGGATTTCACAACGCTTCTCATTTAAGGCATTTTTAGGCCGGAAGTATCCACCCTCTTCGAGCCTGCTCCAAAACATAGCCGCTATTTCTTTTAAAGAAGAAAACTCATTTTTCCTGACAGGCTGATTGTTCATAAAGGCTTCTGTGTCCAGAAAATCTGCATCCACGAGGCAAGAAAACAGCATCCGTGTAAGCATCATAACGTCAAGTGCATTTCCGCTTGCGATCAATTCATTCAGATGATGTTTGTTTATACTCGTACTATCCATAGAGTAAAGTTCCGGATGTCGGACGGAAGAGATATCTTTTTTCATACGCCCTTGTAGCGTAGATGTTCCTGCAGTATCCACTTTGCTTCCCAAGTCTGGAATTCCTGCATGGTGCCCCGCCACGCAGAATGCCCCCAGTAGCCGCAGCCAGCCTATATCCTCATTTTCAAAAAAAGACTTCGCACCAGCCGTCGAATGATCCACGCGTCTGTGCTTTCGGCCATGGATATAGTCTTGGAACGCAGCGGTATCTTTCCCTTCGTCATGTATTTTTCCCAAAAGGCCAGCTTCTGCCCCCAGTCCCATACCTGCGCCAAAGCCTTCGGCTAACCGCATTGTACCGTCCAAATGATCTGTCAAAGACTGCACTCTTTCGTCCTGTATATGCCCTGCGATGATCTCCTCCATGCTTCTCATCTCCTTTTTATTATTATAGCAGATGTATAGGTCAAAAACTTGCATTCGCCCCTTTATGTAGATAAAAATTTTTCTATAGTACATTTTAAGGAAACAATCTCGCTATGAAAATCTCTTCATTTCTTTCCTACCACCTGCAAAACAAAAAACGGAGCCATGAGCAAAATCCATTTCTGCCCCTGTCTCCATTTTCTGTCATTTATGATACAACACCTACTGTGCCTTTCCCGCAGTCTCCTTCTTCCAGCGCACCGTGAACTCAAAGAGCCCCGTGCGCGCATTCTTTTTCCGACTCTTCAGCTCCGTGCGGCCGCCCCACGCCCGCGTGAGATGACTTGTGAAATTTGAAAGATCAGACGCCTTCTGCGATGTCCCTTTCAAAAGGACCTCCTCTCCCTCTGCGGAAATCTCCGAGAGCACGACGCCTTGCGGCATGCCATCCGCAAGAAGTACGAGACGCTGCTCCCAGTGCGGATCTTTGGCCTCCTCTTCCTTCAGCATGGCAAGCAGCGCCGCTTCCTCCTCACTCGCCCTTTTCATCTCGGCTCGCTTCACCTTCATCGGAGACAGCGTCTCATTCTCCGCCAGCTGTGCCTTATCCTCCCGATAAGCCGAAAGAAAGAATGCACAGGAAAAGAGGAAAAAGGCTGCGCCGAGCGCACATGCTCCCTGCGCGATGCGAAGTTTTCGATTCTCCTCTGTCAGAAAAGGGCGCTCTCCCATTAGAAGAGGCAATGCCGTCCCCGCATGACTTACAGAAAGTACCACACGCATGGCATCATCCCAGTATCCGCCTTCCTCCAAATGCTCCGTCACGAGCGTGACAACCTTGCTCTCCGCTTCCTCTATCCCTTCTGCCATAAGAAGAGCCAGCTCCTTTTCCATGTAAGAAAGCCACGCCATGCGCTCCTCCGGTCCGCAGCTCTCCATCGGTACAAGGAAGCAAGGAAGAGCAGAAAGATCATACATGTCCATCTGACGCTCCATGAAAAGCGAAGCCTTTCCCTCATCTGCCAGATGCAGAATGCGGCTCTCCCAGAGCCCCTCTCTCCGGAAAAGAAGCATCGCCGAACGGCGGCGCATATATAGAATAAAGTGCGGTCCCTCTTTCAAAGAAATATCCGTCACGGGAAATGCACGGGAAATGGTAAGCCCCGCCTCATGCGCTCCCATCTCCCAAGCCCCCATCTCCACGCGCGGCCATGCATGCAAGAGAGCTTCCCAGCCCTCTTCATCATGAGAGAGCACACGATGCCCCATGGCGATCGCTTCCTCGGTGCGAAAGACTCGGTCCGCCTCCCACTCCATGGATTCCGCAAATTCCTCCTCCGTCATCTGCGGATATCGCTTCCTGTTCCAGCGAAGCGCCTCTGCATTCACCAAAAGCCACAGCTTCTTATCCCGAAGCCCTGCCGCCTTCAAAGAAAGAAAACACTCTTTCAAATGCGACGGGTCGCCATCATAGTCCACCTGCCACTGCCCCAGCCGCTTTCCCTCTACCGTCTCCACCGCGCAGAGCTTCCCTGCCAAAGGAAATACGACCGTCCGCACCCGCTTCTTCTGCCACGCCACGACACGCTCTCGGATCTGGTTCATCAGCTCCATAGAGAGCCTCCTTCCCGAATGACAAAACTATTGTATAGCTATACTCTAGCAGTTTCATAGAAATGGGGCAATGGGAAATATGAATTCCCCATCCATACGCCCGATCCTCGAAAGACAGGTTTCCCATTTTCATTCACACGCATACACCGTTTCACTTAGAGGGGAAGGCTGCGATACGAGAATACCATCCTCTAAAAAGGCAGCACACCACCCTTGTGAACCTATCCGCTCCCCAAGCACCGTCATCCCGAGCGCAGCCGAGGGATCTTTATTGCACTGCCGCCATATGCACACATGCGCCCTCACTCAAACGACACCTTGGTGCTTCCTTTTTCGCCTTTCCCTCACCCACGGTTTACCGGTCTGCAAGAAAGATCCCTCCACTTCGGCCCTCATGACGCGCAAGAAAGACGGATGTCTCACATCCTCTTTCATACCGCTACGTAGAGTTGTGCCTCTCCGAGGCACTGCAATCCTCTCCCTTCGGCGCGGCCCTTCTCCAAGGACCTACTCACTGGGAGCTGTCTCACTGGTGCTTTCATACCGCTACAGCGAATTGTGCCTCTTCGAGGCACTCTATCCTGCGCCTTTGGCGCGGCCCTTCTCCAAGGGTCTACTCGTATCGTAGGAGTGACTGGTGACTTGTGACTGGTGACTAAAAAGCCACTTTCGGGCATAGACCAATAAAAAAGCGGCGAAGCTGCCACCTTGAGAGCTGTTCCCTTCCCACGTATCGTCATCCCGAGCGCAGCCGAGGGATCTTTATTGCACTGCCGCCATATGCACACATGCGCCCTCACTCAAACGACACCTTGGTGCTTCCTTTTTCGCCTTTCCCTCACCCACGGTTTACCGGTCTGCAAGAAAGATCCCTCCACTTCGGTCGGGATGACGTTTAAGGGAAACGGGTAGTCTCACATAGTTTTTCACACCGCTACGTGGATCCATCCTGCGCCTTTGGCGCGCCCCTTCTCTAAGGGGCTACTCGTATCGTAATATAACACCGCTAGTTCCAAAACACGCAACGTATCTCCCCGATGAGAGCCCATCCGCCCTCGCGTATCGTCATCCTGAGCGGACGAAAACGCCCTATGTGAGAAAAGCCCCAGCCAGAACAAGTGAGGACTGAGCCGAAGGATCTCATGCCACGCATGTGAGACGATTCCTTCCCTCGTATCGTAGGAGTGACTGGTGACTAAAAAGCAGCATTAGGGCATCGCCCAATAAAAAAGGCGGCGATGCCGCCGCCATACAAGCCTTCCTCGAATTGGAAAGGCTACGAAAAAAGAATACCATCTTCTAAATAGGCAGCACACCACCCTTGTGAACCTATCCGCTCCCCAAGCACCGTCATCCCGAGCGCAGCCGAGGGATCTTTATTGCACTGCCGCCATATGCACACATGCGCCCTCACTCAAACGACACCTTGGTGCTTCCTTTTTCGCCTTTCCCTCACCCACGGTTTACCGGTCTGCAAGAAAGATCCCTCCACTTCGGTCGGGATGACGTTTAAGGGAAACGGGTAGTCTCACATAGTTTTTCACACCGCTACGTGGATCCATCCTGCGCCTTTGGCGCG
>CAVBQN010000026.1:0-21758 GCA_963597545.1 Fusicatenibacter saccharivorans | reverse complement strand
ACCGCTACGTAGCCCCCTCTCCCCTTCGGGGAGCTCCCCCGATGGGGAGCCAAGAACGTTCTTCCGCTTAACTTAATAGCATTACCCCGCAAGGGGGCTGACGATACGAGAGCAGCGTCATCTGAAAAAGCGGCGTAGCCGTTACTTTCCCTAGATCCTTCGACTCAGTTCTCCTATTTCAGATCAGCGTTTCCTTAACATACGACGTTTTTCTCCGCTCAGGATGACGAAATGCGCCGCACCGCACCCATAGAACTTGTCCCTCTTTCGTCTGCGGTCAATGGGACGGCACGCAACCTCGTTTCTCATAAGCATCTCAAGAAATTTTCGATAGCCAGAAAAGCCCCGCGGCGGCGGGGCTTTTGTCATGCAGGTCAAATTGTTCACTTTTTCAAGTGAAAAATGGTGTATAATAGAACCAAGTAGACATGTCAGATCGTTTGATGAGAAAATCTGTCCGAAAGAACTCTGCGTGTGGATCAGGAGCCCGGGGCATTTGCCGCCGATAAAGTAGATCGGCAGGATGGGTGCAGCGATCGCCTGAGAAATGAGCAGACTCTCTTTCATGAGCTTCGTCTCCGAAATTTTTCGACTGTGAGACGGAGGATCTCGTAGCGTTTTCCCGTGCTTCACAGGGAAGGCCTTTGGGATGCTCTGTCTGTCCTCTCCGGTAAATCTGTCTAGCCGGTGCGGAAGAACGCAAAGGAAAGAAAGAACGAGGACGGCCTCGCAGCGTGACATGACTCCCAAGGCACCAGAGTCGGGGGCCGTAGAAGTCATAGCGCATCTGCGTTTCCGTGCGCCTTTTACCAAGGCTTGCTCTTCTTTTCCGCATGAGGTCAGTGCTTTCCTTATGTGTTCCTGTATGATTTTCCATCCTGCGCTCCCATCTCTCCTTGCCGGCTGCGGTCCGGCAGAATGAAACCGGCTGTCAACGGTGGATCTCTGAGGAACATATGCTTGTTCCGTTCCGCTTTCTCATAGGATCATAGTCCTATGGTCTTATGACTAGACCATTCCGAAGACTCCAAAAATACAGCCCGCACCGGCCGCCATCCGGTGCGGGTATTTAAATGGGAAAAAGGGGCGGGAGGGAGAAGGCGCTTTCCCTGTCTCTCATACATTTTCTTTACGATCCTCGGCGGTATTTCAACTTTTCTATGGAAATACCGCGTTTTTTAATGAAAGTTTTTCTTCCTCTATACAGAAGCCTGTCATATTTATTGCAGTAATGCCTTACAGTGATTATAAACACAGCAAGAGAAGCGGTGACAGTGGCGCGAGGAAAGCATCAATGGCAGGCATCCTTTCTCTTTGCGATTTTAAAGGAGAAAATAATGAGAAAACATATCATGAAAGCAGCAGTTCTCGGTCTTCTGGCCGGCGGTGCCATTCTGGGGGGCGTCTTTCAGGCACAGGCATCGGATATTCGCATTCTTCCGGTAGATACCGCAAAATTCTGGAGCGGCGCACGTTTCGACTTTGATGTCGAAGTTTCCAATGCGAAAAACCTTCAGAATGTCGACGTGACGATCAACGGCGTTCCGGCTGAAAAGTTCTTCGGCAAGAAAGCGGCAGTGAAGGATCTTGGTAATGGCGTCACCTCGTTCCGTATCGATGACGTGACCTTTGCGAAGCCGGGTAAGGTGGAAGTCGCAGCTTCCGCAAAGGACAGCCTCGGCGTTTCCAAGGCGGCTGCTTCCTATCAGGTGGTGCATGAAGTCGCACAGAAGAAAGCAAAGAATGTCATCCTCTTCGTCGGCGACGGCATGTCGCTGCAGGCGCGTGAAGTGGCCCGCATCCTTTCCAAGGGCATGACGAATGGCAAGTACAATGACCTGCTCGCGATGGAAAAGCTCGCGCACAATGCAGTCATCACCACGTCCGGCTATGACTCCCTCGTCACCGACAGTGCAAACTCCGCTTCCGCTTATGCAACAGGTCACAAGTCTGTCGTCAATGCCATGGGCGTTTACGAAGACTCCACCAAAGATCCGCTCGATGATCCGAAGGTAGAAAATGTCTCTGAGATCCTGAAACGTACCCGCGGCATGTCCATCGGTCTTGTCACACAGGCGGAATCCACCGATGCGACCCCGGCAGCGATGGTCGGTCACACCAGAAGAAGAGCGGCGCAGGATTTCCTCGCGAAGGACTACCTCGAAGACTACCATAGACCAGATGTCATCCTGGGCGGCGGCTCGGCTCGCTACATCCCTAAGGATGTACCCGGTTCTAAGAGAAAAGACCAGGTGAATGTCATCGAAGAATTCAAAAACAAGGGCTATACCTTCGTCGATAACTCTACCGACCTCATGAAGGCGCCGACAGACAAGCCGCTCCTCGGCCTCTTCCATACCAGCACGATGAATGTTTACATCGATCGTGAAATGGAGAAGAATCCGAAGGTGCTGAAGGGCTTCACGGACCAGCCGAACCTGATGAACATGACAAAGAAAACACTGGATATCCTCTCCAAGAATCCGAATGGTTTCTTCGCAATGATCGAAGGTGCTTCCATCGATAAGCAGCTCCATGTCATGGACTGGCAGCGTTCGGCTTACGATACCATCGAATTTGATAAATCCATCGAATATGCGGAAAACTGGGCCAAAGAGCATGGCGATGATACCCTGATCATCGTTTTGGCAGATCATGCACACGGCATGTCCATCAGCGGTACCTACCATGAAAGAGATGGCAAGAAGGGTACACAGGCAGTCAGAGTGTATGCCGATTCCATTTTCCCGACTTTCAAGGATGCCAATAAAGATGGCTTCCCGGATAACCCGGATCCGGATGTCACCCTCGCTATCCAGTATGCCAACCATCCGGAATACTATGAAAACTATCATTTCATGAAGACACCGACCCCGCCGGCGCTGGCTACCAAGGAAACCAAGGAAGAAGCTGTGCAGAACGGTGAAAAGGTGGAATACCATCAGGTGACCACGGCTTCCTCCAAGGCAAATCCGGCTCGCATCCATCCGGGGGATCCGGCAGAGCTCATGCCGGCCAATACGCCGAAGTCTGATCCGCAGGAATGCCATTCCGCTGACGACATTCTTCTCAATGCCGGCGGCCCCGGCTCCGAATATTTCCACGGCACCATGGATAATACCGAAGTCTTCTTCGGTATCATGAGAGCCTTGGGGATCGATGGAAATAAAAAAGCAAAATAAAGAGGGATGGGGATAGCGTGCTGCCGCTTTCCGGGAGGCGGCACTGAAGATCCTCATGGATCGCCCATCCGGAATCCTCTTTCTCAGGAGATGCATCCTATTGTTACGATCACTATTTTCCCTCATTCGACATTCCTTTATGGCGCTCGCCCTGGCCGGGGCAGTCACCCTGCCTGCAGCCGCGGAAGATTACTCCTTTGACGAGATCTACTCCGGCTACTCCGCAGAGGGATTGACCTTTTCGGACAAGACGATGAGCCTTGAAGGCGGCGAAGTGACGATCTCGGGCTTCATGGCCCCTCCACTGACACCGACCATACATTTCTTCGTTCTGACGGAAGTCCCGATGTCCGTCTGCCCTTTCTGTTCCAGTGACGCAGACTGGCCCGATAACATCATCGTAGTCAAGGTAGATGACTCCATCACCGCTCTCCCCTACGATACTCCCATCACGGTTACGGGCACTTTGGAGATCGGGAGTGAAACAGATGAAGAAACCGGATTCGTGAGCCAGCTGCGTATTCGAGCCACATCGATTGACAGCTGATTTCTCCAGCCGGAACCTCGTTTACCTATAAAGAGGCACCGAAAGATCGGGGCCTCTTTTTGATTCAGAAGGAGGAATGGCGGTGAGGCGCCAAAGAAAACGTCCTGATCCTTGACCGCTCATTCCTGAAAGGCTCCATCATGATCGAAATCAGAAACCTTATTTGTGAATATCCGGATGGCGCGGGGAGGATCCGTGCGCTGGATCTTCCCTATGCACGTCTTACGAATGCACCATGGGCGCTGATTGGCCCCTCGGGGAGCGGGAAATCGACGCTTTTCCATGCGGTGAGCGGCCTGCTCACGCCGACATCGGGCGAGATCGTGGTAGATGGGAAGGACGTCGCAAAGATGACGGAGAAAGAGAAATGTGATTTCCGTGCGAAAGAGATCGGCTGCATTTTCCAAAAGCCCATGCTCATGCCCTATCTCACCGTCTTCGAGAATCTCCGTCTCTCCGCATCGATTGCGGGAAAGACACTCACCCGGGAAGAGGCCGAGTGCCTGCTTGCCTCTGTCGGACTTTCTGAGTACGCACCACGAAAGGCGGACGCGCTCTCCGGTGGAGAAGCGCAGCGCGTCGCTTTCCTTCGTGCGATCCTCCGGAAGCCTGCCGTCCTTTTGGCCGATGAACCGACTGCGAGCCTGGACCGCGCAAACAGTGAGCTCATCGTAGAAAAGCTGCTGCAGTACCAATACGAGAGCGGCTGCCTGCTCCTCTGCGCCACGCATGACGAGAAGGTGCAGGCACGGTTTGCAAACAGACTGGTACTGGGGAAATAGTGGCTGGGGACTGGCAGCCAGGGATTAGGAGTGGCTAGTGACTGGAAGATTTCAGCACCGCTCGCTTGCATGCCGCCTGTGCCCTATCCGCCCCTACGGGGCACCTTCCCCGCAAGGGGAAGGCTGTGATACAAAAATACCGCTTTCCCCATCCAACCTCCGCCCCTTCGGGGCACCTCATTCCATAGGAAGGAGGGAGTATCCACGCAAGCCCCTTCCCCTAGAGGGGAAGGCTGACGATACGAGGGAAACCTGCCATTCGCAGACTTTCGGGCATCGCCCCATAAATATTTGCGGCGAAGCTGCCATCACAACCTTGAACCTTGAACCCTGAACCCTCTGGACCTCTAGAACCCGCTGAACCCTTTGACTCTATTAAAGGAGAATGTATCCCATGCTTCATCTGGCTTTTCTTTCATTCATCCGCCGTCCGCTTACACGGCTGATCCTACTCTTTCTGATCGCACTCGCCTGTGCGCTGCCTGTATTTCTGTTGCAGACGGCGGGCGGGCTCTATGATGGCATCAATCGTGCGGTCTCTCCGTTTCCGATCCTTGTCGGAGCGAAGGGTTCCTCGTACCAGCTGGTGCTGAATACGGTATTCCTTCGGGACAAGCCGATCGGAAATATCACCCATGACGATGTGGAGAAGCTCGCTTCCGATCCGCACACGGAGGCGGTGTATCCGCTCGCCTTCGGGGATAATTACCGGGGCTTTCGCATCGCCGGGACGAACGCAGATATTTTTGATTTTCGCCCGGATAAGAAGAAGGGCCCATGGCTTTCCATCGCTGAAGGACGATGCTTTGCGGAGGAAGGGGATGTCGTCATCGGGAGCGAGACGGCGCGTCTCACCGGACTTCGCATAGGGGATACCTTCCACTCGGTGCATGGAGCGAGTGCGAAAGGAAGAGCGCATAATCATACCTTGAAGGTGGTCGGGATCCTTGCTCCTGTGAAGGGGCCGTATGACACGGCGATTTTGACGGATATCAGAGACGTGTGGGAAGCGCATGGCACGGCCGCCGAAGCGCAAAAGGAAGTGACGGCGCTTCTCGTCGTACCGAAAGGCTACAAGGAAGCGATGCAACTTCTTTCTTTGTACCAGCGGCAGAAGGATGTGCAGATGCTCTTCCCGTCGCAGACCATCGTCTCTCTCTATGCGATGGTGGGGCAGACGAAGGATTTCTGGGGGATCTTGACTGCCTGTCTTCTGGCGGTCTCCATCCTTATCACACTTTTGGCGATGTACTGGAGCACGCTCGGCCGGCTCTCGGAGCTTGCGCTCCTGCGCGCACTGGGGGTAGGGAAGGGGGACATTCGCCGGCTGCTGCTCTCGGAGGCGGCGATACTTCTTCTCGCCGCTTCCTTCACCGGCTGGCTTCTGGGTTATGGCGGAGGCGCTCTCACTGCGAAGCTCATCGCGTCTCATGCGGCGGTCGTGATGGAAACAGCGCCTGATCCGCGAGGACTCCTTATCATCCCTTTTATGACCGTGATCGGCACGCTCGCGGCGATGATCCCCGCCTGGCTCATCCAGAAAAAGGATGTGGTGAGGAGCCTGGAATGACGATGCGGGAAGGCGGCATACTCCCTCCTTCCTCCCAAGTCGTAGGAGGTGCGGTGTTTCCCGTGATCCTCCTCCTCACAGTGCTTATCTGACCGCGAACGAAAAGGATTTCTCGCTTTCGCTCGAAATGACGATGCGAGAAGGCGGCATACTCCCTCCTTTCCCCGGAAGGAGGTGCCCCGAAGGGGCGGAGGTTGGCTCCCTAAGCGGGATGAAAAGGAATGGGGCGGCCCTTTCCGTATCGTCATCCCGAGCGCAGCCGAGGGATCTTTTTCGTTTTCTTTTTCCGGCGCAGGCATGTATAATAAAAAGAATTTATACATGCTTTTTTTGTGCGTGCCGTAAGGGGGAAAGCGATGAAGGACGAGATCTACTTGAAGATGCTGGGGGCAGCGGTCTGGGAGAGTCCGGTGCCCATCTATGTCATCCATGTCAAGGTGGATGAGGCGGGAAAACCGGTGGACTGGCGTTTTGCCTATGCCAATGAGGCGGAAGCAAAGCATCTCTCTATCCCTCTTGAGAAGCTGCTCGGCAGATCGGGCATCGAGCTTTTGCCGAAGATCGGCGGCAAGTGGCTTTTCCCCTACTACGAAGCGGCCTATCACGGGAAGACGCTGGATTTCGATACCTTTGCCCAGAGGACGAAGCGCTTCATCCATCTCCATATCATGCCGGCAGGGACACCGGGCTACTGCCTTGCGTCGATCAAAAACTACGACAAGACGCTCTGTGCGGAGTCGGAGCCGGGAACTCCTATGGAGCAGGCGTTCCGTCATCTTGTGAGGGAGAATGCGATCCTGCAGTCGCTCTGCTTAGACTACACGGTGATCTGTTTCGCAGACCTCAAGACAGATACGATAGAGGTCGTGAAGCAGGGGATGTTCAGCCATGGCATGGATATCGATGAGGCTCTGCCTGCCAAGGAGAAGCTCTCTTATCGGGCGCGCATGGTATACATCCGCGATCATCTGCTGGTGAAAGAGTCCTGTGGGGATTTCTATGGGGAGCTGGGCCCTGAGGGACTGATGCGCCATCTGATGGAGAAGGAAACGTTCACGTATCGGGCGCGTACGAAAGGGAACCGCGAGGGGAATGAATACTTCGAGCTGAAGGCCATCCGCGTGCATCAGGATGAGACGAGCTTTAAGGTCGTCATCGGGATCAGACCGATCGATGATCTGATCAGGGAAGAGGGCAGACACCAGCGGCGTCTCGAGGAGGCACTCGCATCTGAACGCCGGTCGCATGAAGTCATTTCTGCGATCAGCAAGATCTACGGGGTGATCTACCTCGTCGATCTGGAAAAAGACATCTGCGAGAGGATCGCTAGTGTCGGTGAAGAGTATCAGGCGAGCAGGAAGGTGTGTGCGGCGTCGCAGGCATTTGAGGATATACTGCGGCATATCGTTTCCGAGGAATATTGGGACCACATGCGCGATTTTGTGGATACGAGGACGCTTGTCACGTGCCTTTCGCAGGAAGACACCATCACGACCACGTATCGTGCACGCACGGGAGAGTGGCGGCAGGCGCGATTCATCGTGAAGACGAGAGATGAGAAGGGGCGCGCGAAAGATCTCCTGTACATGGTGAATCCCATCGACCGCGCCAAGCAGAAGGAGATGCAGTACCAGGCCGTGATGAATGCACTGGGGCAGGATTTCTCTGTGATCTTCCTGACGGATCTCCGGCAGGATACCATCGAGCTGATCCGGGGCGGTGAGGATACGCATATAGGGCGAAAGCTCGAGGATGTGCATTATCGCTATAGTGAATGGATCCGCTATACCTGCGAGCATCTGGTGAATGAGGTGGATCGCGAAGAGATGGCCGTCCTCCTCTCACCCTCTCGCCTCGAGGAGGAGCTTCTCCGGCATAAGATGTACAGCGTCCGCTGCCATGTGCGTCCGAATCCTGCGGGGAATGAGTATTTCGAAGTGCGGGCGGTGCTTTCTCAGCAGGATGAAGATCATTTCGAAGTCATCATAGGCCACCGCGCGCTGGATCAGATCATCCATGAGGAGAGGAAGAAACAGCAGCAGCTGGAAGAAGCGCTCCGCCAGGTCGAACTCGCCAATAAGGCGAAGTCCACCTTCCTCTTCAATATGTCGCATGATATCCGCACGCCGATGAATGCGATCCTTGGCTTCTCCCATCTGCTTCGCATGTACAAGGACAAGCCGGAGAGGATCCTGGACTATACAGAAAAGATCGAGAAGTCCGGTGAATTCCTGCTTTCTCTTATCAACAATGTCCTTGAGCTTGCGCGCATCGAAAGTGGCAAGAGCGGTATCGAGGAGTCGATCATCGACATGAAAGAGCTCTATGAGTCTGTCGGCTGCCTTTTTGAAAATCAGATGAGGGACAGACAGATCGCCTTCACAAGGACGCTTCGGACGCCGCACCGCTTCGTCTATGCCGATAAGGTGAAGCTGCAGGAGATCCTGCTGAATCTTCTCTCGAATGCATGCAAGTACACACCGCCCGGAGGGAGGGTGTCTTTCGATGTCTGCTCCGCTCCGGCCCAAGAGGGCATCGAGCTCTTCACGACGACCATCCGGGACAATGGCATCGGTATGGCGAAGGAATTCCTCGCGCACATTTTCGAAGCCTTCACGCGCGAGAGGAGCAGCACGGAGAGCCGGCGGCCGGGCTTTGGCCTCGGTATGGGCATCGCCAAGAAGCTGACAGAGCTTATGGGCGGCACCATTGCGGTCGAGAGCGAGCCGGGCAAGGGCACCACCTTTACGGTCAGGATCCCGCACCGCATCGCCAAAGGGCCGGAAGAGGCATTCCCTGCAAAAAACTCCGCCCTGCCGGATACGACGCTCCAAGGCCGCCGCATCCTTCTTGCGGAAGACAATGATCTCAATGCAGAGATCGCAGAAGAGCTTCTAAAGGAGGCCGGGCTTCTTGTGGAGCGCGCCAGAGATGGCATCGAGTGTCTGGCGATGCTTGAGAAACGAGAGCCGCTCTGGTATGATCTCATCCTCATGGATATCCAGATGCCGAATATGGATGGCTACAAGGCGACCACCCTCATTCGCCATCTGGAGGATCCAAGGCTTTCGAAGATCCCCATCATCGCCATGACGGCCAATGCTTTCGCCGAAGACAAGGAGAAGGCCATCGCGCTCGGCATGAATGCCCATGTGGCAAAGCCCTTCGATATGAGGGTGCTCAAGCGCGTGATGGCGGATGTGCTGGGGAAACAGTGAGTCAATGTTTTTTGGGGCATGCTGCTCTTTGAATTAGAAATTAGAAATGAGAAATGCGAAATGGTGGTGCGGCGCATAAACGTATAGAAGCGCCGCGAAGTATAGACAGTGGCGATGCCCGAAGGCGGTATTCAAGTCACAAGTCACTAGTCACTCGAGATTCCCTAATTCCTAATCCCTAATCCCTAGCTACTAATTCCCAGTCACTAGTCCCCAGTCCCCAGTCACTTCCCAAAGAGGGCAGATACGACAAGCTGCTTTTGCATTTTGTCGCAGCTGCCCTTTTCGTTCTGCCTGACGTCGATGCGAAATCATTTTGCGCTTGCATTGTTGATTCATTTAGTATAAAGTATATATCAATAGCGAAAATATACAAAAATATGTATACACACTATATAAATCACATGCACTTATTGAGAGACTCTCTCATTTCTCATGGTCACTTCGGAGGTCGATCTTATGCTTCTACCCCTCTTGCTGGTTCTTTTGCCGCTTGCAACGGCCGTGATCCTGCTCTTGACACGCGATGCCTCCTTCCGCACCCTGCTCGTGAAAGGCTCGGCAGCGGTGATGATGGGGCTCGCACTTGCCGTTGCCGTTACCTGCTTTGATGAGCCGGTGAAGATCGGCGTGGATAGTGAGCTGCTGAAAGCGGTGATGCTGGCGGCAGATTTCCTTGTCATCTTGGCGGTCTGCTACTATGCGAAGAAATTCAAACGCTACAGCATCGCGCTTCTGGGTCTTGTGCAGTTTGTGATCGTGGCGGCCTTTGAATGGCATATGGGCGATCGCATCTATGTATCATGGGATTTCATCATCGATCACTTTGCTATCATCATGATCCTGATCGCCGGCATCATCGGCGGACTCATTGCGGTGTACTCCCTGGGCTACATGGCGCAGTACCATCGAAAGCATGCGGGGATCCCTGACCGTCGCGGCTTTTTCTTCTTTGTGGTCTTTCTCTTTCTGGCAGCGATGTTTGGCCTTGTCATGTCGAACAATCTGCTCTTCATGTACACCTTCTGGGAGATCACGTCTCTCTGCTCCTTCCTCCTGATCGGCTATTCGCAGACGAATGAAGCGATCCACAATTCCTGCAAGGCACTCTGGATGAACCTTTTGGGCGGGCTTGCCTTTGCATTGGCGATCGTCCTTCTGGGGGAGAAATACTACACGGTCGAGTTGTCTCTCTTGGTGAATCTGGGCCGCAGCCGTGAACCTGTCGAGCTTATCGCAGCGCTCCTCGTATTCTGCGGATTCACAAAATCGGCGATGATGCCCTTCTCCGGATGGCTTCTGGGGGCGATGGTGGCACCGACGCCGACCTCGGCACTCCTGCACTCTTCGACCATGGTCAAGGCGGGCGTCTTCCTCATCATCAAGCTCGCGCCGATCCTGGGGGACAATCATGTCGGCATCATGGCGATGCTGGTGGGCGGGATCACCTTCTTCTTCGCTTCCTGCGCGGCTATTTCCCAGTCCGATGGGAAAAAGGTGCTCGCTTATTCCACGATCTCGAATCTCGGCCTGATCGTCTGCTGCGCAGGCACAGGCTCCTATGAAGCCGCATGGACGGCGATCATGATCGTCATCTTCCACGCAGTCGCCAAGTCTCTCCTCTTCCTCACGGTCGGCACCGCAGAGCAGCAGCTCGGCAGCCGCGATCTGGAGAATTTCGATGGGATATTCAATTCCATGCCTCGCCTTTCGCTCTGCATGGTGATCGGCATCTGCGGGATGTTCCTCGCACCGTTCGGCATGCTGATCTCCAAGTGGGCCGCTATGAAAGCCTTCGTCGATGCAGGGCAGCCGCTGCTTCTCCTCGTCCTCGTCTACGGCTCGGCGACCACGCTCTTCTACTGGACGAAGTGGCTTGGCAAGATCACGACCTTTGTCCCGACGAATGAAAACCGCGAGCGAGGGATCCTTGGCGTCGAATGGACGGCGCTCAAAACGCTGGCAGCACTGACGCTCATCGTCTGCGTGCTCTTCCCGCTCGTTTCGGAATACGGCGTCATTCCCTACCTTGCACTCACCTATCATGCGACAGCAGAGGTCATCGCACAGAGCAATCTCTGGATCATGTCGCTCATGGTCTTCCTCCTGGTCGTCCTGCCTCTTCGCTTCGGCAAAAGCCGCGAGAAGAAACAGGTCGTCACGAATCTTTCCGGCGAGAACCTCGGAAGCGACAATGCCTATCGCGGCGCCGGCGGACGTGTCGTCCCCGTCACCTTGCGGAACTGGTACCTCGAGAGCTGGTTCGGCGAAGACCGCATGAAGCTCCTGGGCTACACGGCAGCCCTTGCCTGCGTCCTGATGGAGCTGTCTTTGACCGTAGGAGGTGTATTCCATGTCTGACTTCCTGATGCCTATCGCAGGGGGTCTCCTGTACCTCCTCTTAGCGCCGATCCTCGGCGGACTGCTTGCCGGGTGCGATCGCATCATCTCCGCCCGTATGCAGCGGAGAAAGGGGCCGCCCCTCCTGCAGCCCTTCTATGATTTCCTGAAGCTGTGGGAAAAGCAGCCGATCGCCGTCAATAAGGCGGAAGGCTTCTACATCTTCGGCTTCCTTCTTTTCGTCCTTCTGACCGGCACCATCTTCTTCGCGCAGGGCGATATCCTGCTCGTCGTCTTCACACTCACCATGGCGAGTGTCTGCCTCATCATCGCGGCGTATGCCGTCGATTCGCCCTACAGCCAGATCGGCGCGGAGCGTGAGCTCGTGCAGACCATGGCGTATGAACCGATGCTCCTCATGGTGGCGCTCGGCTTCTACCTCGCCAGCGGCAGCTTCTCCGTCGGAGACATCCTGACGGGCTCTCATATGAATATCCTGCGTATGCCGGGCATCTTCTTCGGCCTCTGCTTTATCCTTCTCATCAAATTCAGGAAATCGCCCTTCGATATCTCCATGTCGCATGAAGCGCATCAGGAACTCATCGGCGGGCTCAAGACGGAAATCTCCGGCCGCACCCTCGCTGTCGTCGAGCTCGCGCACTGGTATGAGAATGTCTTCCTCTTCGGCCTCGTGCTCCTCTTCTTTGCTTCGGATACATGGTGGACATGGCTTCTCGGCCTTGCCATCTGCGAGATCGTTTTCTTCGCAGAAATCCTCATCGACAACTGCTGCGCCCGCATCAAGTGGGAGCGCATGTTCGCCTCCACATGGCTCGTCGGCCTCATGGCAGGATTTTTGAATATTGCATTTTTGATGTATTTTAAATAAAGGTTGTCTGGTTCGGGTTGATGGGCTCAGAGTGGCTAGTGACTGGTAGCTAGTGACTAGTGACGGGTAGCTAGGGATTAGTGGCTAGGGATTAGGAGTCTCAAGTGACTGGTGACTTGAATGCCACCTTCGGGCATCGCCTCATATATACTTGCGGCGAAGCCGCCACCACAACCCTGAACCCCGAACCCTGAACCCTGAACCCCGAACCCTGAACCCCGAACCCTGAACCCTGAACCCTGAACCCCGAACCCTGAACCCCGAACCCAATAACACCCTATCCCAATTCACTCCATTCCGGAGGTCATGTATGAGCTTTGAAAAGAAATCTCCCTGGCTGATCCACTATGACGGATCGTCCTGCAACGGCTGCGATATCGAGGTACTGGCGTGCCTGACGCCGCTCTATGACGTGGAGCGCTTCGGCATCGTCAATACCGGCGACCCGAAACACGCCGATATTTTCCTTGTTACCGGCGGCGTGAACGCGCAGAACCTGCCTGTCGTCCGCCAAATCTATGAACAGATGCCGGAGCCGAAGGTGGTGATCGCCGTCGGCACCTGCGCCTGCAGCGGCGGCATCTTCCGCGAGTGCTACAATATGCTTGGCGGCATGGACAAAGCGATCCCCGTCGATGTCTACGTCCCCGGCTGCGCCGCGCGCCCGGAAGCCATCATCGACGGCGTCGTCAAAGGCCTTTCCGTGCTGGAAGAGAAGCAGAAGAAACTGAGAAAAGGTTGATGGGTTCAGGGATTAGGAGTGACTGGTGACTAGTGACTTGTAGCTTGAATAACACCTTCGGGCATCGCCCCGTTTCGTCATCCTGAGCGGCGAGAAACGTCGTATGTGAGATAACGAATGCCAGAATAGCTGCGACCTGAGCCGAAGGATCTTGGCGAAGCCGCTACCACACCCCTGAAGTTTGAAAGCAGGGATTAGTGGTGCCGAGTGACTGGTGACTAGTGACTAGGAATTAGTGGCTAGGGATTAGGTTTGCGATATGAGAAAACCGCTAGTTTCAAACCTCCGCGGCGCTTCCTTATTTTATGCGCCGCACCACCATTCCTAATTCCTCATTCCTAATTCCTCATTCGCGCAAAGCTTTCATTCATAATCAGTGGACGGAGCCGCTCTAAGGACTAACCCCGAACCCCGAACCCATTTCTATCCCCCTCCCAAAGGAGAACATCTATGAAACAGCAATTCATCACCATCCGCCCGGAAGACCTCTTGGAGCGTGTGGCGCGATTCAAAAAAGAAGGCTGCCGTCTGGTTCAGATCCTCTGCACCCGTACCACGGAGGGATTCGAACTGACATACACCTTTGATAAAAATTATTTCCTCTACCACCTGCGTCTGACCGCGGCGCTCGACGGCTCTGTCATGAGCATCACGAGCCTGTACTGGTACGCTTTTGTGTGGGAGAATGAGATCCACGATCTTTTCGGGCTGGATGTCCGTTTCATCGCGCCCGATGTGGACTATGGCGGGCATTTCTACCACCTCGCGCAGAAGACGCCGTGGCATGATCTGTCGAATGCCGTCCACGCAAAGCAGGCTGTGAAGGTGAACCTGCGAAGCGGTCTGGGCGTCGATGCATCTGTCGTGAAGAAGGAGGATGGCAATGGCTGAACTCACTACGGTTTCCTTTGGCCCGCAGCATCCGGTCCTGCCGGAGCCGATTCATCTGGATCTGGAGCTGAAGGATGAGAAGGTCGTCCGCGCCGTGCCGTCCATCGGCTACGTTCACCGCGGGCTGGAAAAGCTGGTCGAAAAACGCGATTTCAAGCAGTTCATCTATGTCGCAGAGCGCGTCTGCGGCATCTGCTCCTTCGGGCATGGCTGGGGCTATGCAAAGGCCATCGAAGGACTGATGGAGATCGACGTGCCGCGCCGTGCGAGCTACCTGCGGACGATCTGGCATGAGCTTTCCCGCCTGCACAGCCATCTCCTGTGGCTTGGGCTTGGCGCGGATGCGCTGGGTTTCGAGAGTCTTTTCATGCACTGCTGGCGTCTTCGCGAGACGATCCTGGATATTTTCGAAGAAACGACCGGCGGCCGCGTCATCTTCTCCGTCTGCGAGGTGGGCGGCGTGCGCCGTGACCTCACGGATGCCATGAAGAAGGACATCGAAGAGAAGCTCACCGGCCTGCGCAAGGAGATCGAAGAGATGGCGTCTGTCTTCCTCTATGACGATACCATCCAGACACGCCTCGAAGGCGTCGGGATCCTTTCTATGAATGATGCGATGGAGCTGGGCTGCGTCGGTCCGATGGCACGTGCCAGCGGCGTCCCGAATGATTACCGCATGGCCGACGATGACGGCGCGTACAGGGATCTGGGATTTCATCCGGTCTTAGAGCAGGCCGGTGACTGCCTCGCCCGTGCAAAGGTACGTATCGGCGAGCTCTACCAGTCCATCGACATCATCCTCGGTGCGCTCCAAAATCTCCCGGCAGGCGCGATCGCAGCCCCTGTCCGCGGCGTCCCGCCCAAAGGCGAATTTTTCACCCGCGTCGAACAGCCGCGCGGCGAAGCCATTTATTATGTCAAGGGAAATGGAACAAAGAATCTCGAGCGTTTCCGTCTCCGCACCCCGACGAACTGCAATATCGCGGCCCTCGTCAAGATGCTGCAGGGCTGCGACCTCGCCGATGTGCCGAATATCATCCTGACCATCGATCCCTGCATCAGCTGCTGCGAAAGATAGTGGAGGTTGGCGGGTTCAGGGTTCAGGGTTAGTCCGTGGGGCGGCTCGTCCACTGATTGTGGATGAAAGCTCGACCCGAATGAGGAATTAGGAATGAGGAATTAGGAATGAAGGTGGCGGCTTCGCCGCAAATATATATGGGGCGATGCCCGAAGGCAGTATTCAAGTCACCAGTCACCAGTCACCAGTCACTAGTCACTTGGCGCTCCTAATCCCTAGCCACTAATCCCTAGCTACTAATTATCCCTGTTTTCAAACTTCAGTGTTAGCCCTTGGGCGTGCTGCCCTTTGATCCCGTTTGAAAGCTTCGCTTGAATGAGAAATTAGAAATGAGAAATGCGAAATGGTGGTGCGGCGCCAGATCCTTCGACTCAGTTCTCACTGTTCCGCCTTTACATGATCGAACATCCGACATTTCACTCCGCTCAGGATGACGAAATGCGCCGCGGAGTGTCAATAATGGCGATGCCCGAAGATGGCATTTCAGTCACCAGTCACAAGTCACTAGTCACTCGAGGCTCCTAATCCCTAATCCCTAGCTACTAGTCACTAGTCACCAGTCACCCATCCAAAGGAGGCAATTATGAGTTACCTGGTATATATCAAACAAGCCGTGGCGAATTTATTCAAGCCTCCGGTGACCTCGGAGTACCCGCTTGCGCCGAAGACTTTCTGCAAGGGCGTCCGCGGACGCGTGGTGAATGATGTCAGTCAGTGCATTCTCTGCGGCATGTGCGAGAGAAGCTGTCCATCCGGCGCGCTCACTGTCGATAGAAAGACCGGCGAGTGGAAGATCAATCCTTTCGCCTGCATCCAGTGCGGCGCGTGTGTGGAGGCGTGTCCGAAGAAGTGCCTCTCCATGGATCCGCACTATGCGATGCCGGGCCTTGAGAAGACAGAAATCATTCTGACCGCCGTCAAAAAAGAGGGCGGCAGCGAAGTCAAGAAGACAGTCGCCGCGCAGAATGCAGCCATGCTCGCGATGGATGACCGAAGCCATATCGTCAATAATGTGATGAAGTGTATTTTCTGCGGCATGTGCGAAAGAAACTGCCCGGCGGGTGCCATCACCGTCGACCGCAGAAACCGTACATGGCGCATCAACCTTGAAGCCTGCGTGAACTGCGGTACCTGTATCGACAACTGCCCGAGGAAGTGCCTCTCGCTCGGCTGCTACCTGGGCAATCGCACAGAAATCACCGTTCACGGGGTCTCGAAGATCCGAAGAAGACCGGCGGCGCAGCCTGTCATGGAGGAAGCGCAGCCGCCAGCTGCTGCGGAAGCGGCCGTGGCTGACAATCATGTGAAGAATACCATCGAGAAATGCCTCTTCTGCGGCAAGTGCGAGAAGGCCTGCCCTGTGGACGCCATCACGATCGACCGCAGAAACCGTACATGGACGATCGATCGAAACAAGTGCATCACCTGCGGCGCCTGCGCCATGGACTGTCCGGCGAAGTGCCTTTCCCTTGAAGAGACTTGGGGAGAAGGAGAAAATAAAGCCGCTGTCACCACCTATCAGGGCAAGGTCTTGACCCGCCGCCCTCGCGTGCGTCCCGCGCCGCCGGCGCCGAAGGCAGAGACGGCATGTGCGCCTCAGCCGAAGCCGGCTCCTGCGCTGAAAGAAGACGTCCCGCAGTCGGAGAATCCGCATCATGTGAAGAATACCATCGAGAAATGCCTCTTCTGCGGACGCTGCGAGCACAGCTGTCCGATGCAGGCGATCACGATCGACCGGAAGACACGCCAGTGGACGATCGACCGCGAGAAATGCGTGGCCTGCGGCGTATGCGCGGAGAACTGTCCGGCAAAGTGCCTTGCGATGAAAGAAGAGTGGGAGGAAGGCGAGGACAAAGCCCTCGTGATGACGCTCACCGGGAAGGCTCCGGTGCGCCCCGTCCGTCCGCGTCCGGCGGAACGGCCGAAGGCAGCTCCCGCCCCAGAACCAGCGAAAGCAGCTCCTGCTGCAGAACCGGCGAAGGACGTCCCGCAGTCGGAGAATCCGCATCATGTGAAGAATACCATCGAGAAATGCCTCTTCTGCGGACGCTGCGAGCACAGCTGTCCGATGCAGGCGATCACGATCGACCGGAAGACACGCCAGTGGACGATCGACCGCGAGAAATGCGTGGCCTGCGGCGTATGCGCGGAGAACTGTCCGGCAAAGTGCCTTGCGATGAAAGAAGAGTGGGAGGAAGGCGAGGACAAAGCCCTCGTGATGACGCTCACCGGGAAGGCTCCGGTGCGCCCCGTCCGTCCGCGTCCGGCGGAACGGCCGAAGGCAGCTCCCGCCCCAGAACCAGCGAAAGCAGCTCCTGCTGCAGAACCGGCGAAGGACGTCCCGCAGTCGGAGAATCCGCATCATGTGAAGAATACCATCGAGAAATGCCTCTTCTGCGGACGCTGCGAGCACAGCTGTCCGATGCAGGCGATCACGATCGACCGGAAGACACGCCAGTGGACGATCGACCGCGAGAAATGTGTGGCATGCGGCGTATGCGCGGAGAACTGTCCGGCGAAGTGCCTCACGATGAAGGAAGAGTGGGAGGAAGGCGAGGACAAAGCCCTCGTGCTCACGCTCACCGGGAAAGCGCCGGTGCGTCCCGTCCGTCCGCGTCCACCCGTGAAGAAGGATGAGCCCCATGCATGAGTACCCGGTGACACTGGAAATCGTCCGCATCGCAGAAAAGACCGCTCGTGAAAAGGGTGGTCTTGTGAAAGCGATCCATCTCGTCGTGGGAGAAGACTCGGGATTCATCGGAGAGTCCATCCAGATGTACTTTGATGTGATTTCCGAAGGCACCCTTTGCGAGGGGGCGATCCTGACGATCCAAGATATCAAGCCGAAGATGCGCTGCGACCACTGCGGCGCTCTTTTTGAACGCAAGCGCTTCTCCTTCACCTGTCCCCACTGCGGCGGCGATGGCTCCCCGACAGAGATCGGGAAAGAGCTTTATATAGAGAGCGTGGACTTGGAAATCGAGAACCATGAGACATGAGAAATGGTGGTGGCGGCTTCGCCGATTAAATAATAAAGAAAATGGAGAATCAATTATGCATATGGTCAAAGCCGGCGTGATGGAGAACATCTACGCCCATAACAATCACATTGCCGAGCATGTCAGACATTACCTGACGGAACGGGATATTTTCGCCGTGAATGTCATGGGCGCGCCGGGGACGGGCAAGACCACCTCGCTCGAGCAGCTCATGAAGTACATCGCGCGCAAGGTCTATGTCATCGAGGGCGATATCGAGTCCGACATCGATACCGAGCGCCTCAGAAAGCAGCATGTGAAGGCGGCGCAGATCAATACCTTCGGCGCCTGCCATCTGGACGCACCGCTCGTGCATAACGCGGTACATACCATGGATTTCGATGCGCCGGGCGTCCTCTTCATCGAAAATGTAGGAAATCTTGTCTGTCCTGCCGAGCTGGATATCGGCGAGCACATGAAGCTCCTCATCGTCAGCGTGGCAGACGGCAGCGACAAGCCGTACAAGTATCCGCTCGCTTTTGAAAAAGCAGACATGATCCTTTTGAACAAGGTCGATCTCATGCCCTATCTGGACTTCGATGAAGAATTTTTCATGAAAGGAATCCGCCATCTGAATAAGACCGCGCCCGTCTTCAAGGTCAGCGGAAAGACCGGAGAAGGCTACGAAGAGGCTGCGAAGTGGATCTGCGAGAAGGGGACTGGGGACTAGTGACTAGTGACTAGTGACTAGTAGCTGGGGATGAGTGGCTGGGGATTAGGAATTTTACTCCAACTGAGCAGGCCCCTGGAGAGGGGCCGCGCCAAAGGCGCAGGATGGATCCACGCGGCGGCATGAAAACCAATGTGAGACACCGCTCTTCTCGTATCGCCATTTCGAGCGAAGCCCTCGAATCTTTGTCATTTGCGGTCAGGTGGATGATGTTTGAAAAACTCAAACGAGAAACCTGCTATCCGCAGGCCTTCGGGCATCGCCCCGTAAATAGTAGCTAGGGATTAGTGGCTGGGGATTGGGTTTGCGATACGAGAAAACCGCTAGCTTCAAAACTCCGCGGCGCTTCTATATTTTTATGCGCCGCACCACCATTTCGCATTTCTAATTTCTCATTCAAGCGAAGCTTTCAAACGTAATCAAAGGGCAGCACGCCCCACGGACTAACCCTGAACCCATTATTTGAAAGGAGCCTGCCATGCTGACTTATCGCATCACTGCCCTTGGCCGTGTGCAGGGCGTGGGCTTTCGTCCGCTCATTTGCCGTCTGGCAGGGGAGCATCATATCACAGGCACCGTCAGAAATGAAGGCGGCGTCGTCACCATCATTGCACAGGGGAGCCGCGAGGCTCTCCTTTCTTTCATGGGGGACATACGGGCGGCGAGGCCGCCTGTGGAGGTCGCGGAACTGCGTGTGGAGGAAATATCCCATGCGCCTTTGCCCGATTTCCGCGCGATCCTGAGCGGCGGAGCGGCGCGCGCGCCGCTTTTTCCGGCGGACCTTGCTATCTGCGAAGACTGTCTCGCAAATATGAAAGATCCCAAGGACCACCACTATGGCTACCCCTACACGTCCTGCACCGCCTGTGGGCCGCGCTATACGATGATCGAGGCGCTCCCCTATGACCGTGAGCGGACGGCGATGAAGGATTTCCCTCTCTGCAAGGACTGCGAGAAAGAGTACGAAAGCCTTTCTGACCGCCGCTGTCATGCGGAAAGCATCGCGTGCGCGCACTGCGGTCCGCAGCTGAAGGGATGGACGAGGAAGGGACGGTTTGAAAAAGAGGCGGCGATGGCAGAAGCGATCCGTTTTGCGAAAGAGGGCGCGATCCTTCTGGTGAAGGCCATGGGCGGGTATCAGCTCGTCTGCCGCGGGGACAAGAAGGAAACGGTGCTTTCTCTTCGCCGCATGAAGCGCCGCAGAGGAAAGCCTTTCGCACTGATGATGAAAGACATCGACATGGCGAAGGCGTGGGCGGAGCTTTCGAAGGAAGAAATCGGAATGCTCACCTCTCCCGTGCGCCCGATCCTGCTGGCAGCGCCCGCGCGCAAGGTGCTTCCTGAAGTAGCCTTTCGCGTGCCGCGACTGGGAATTTGTCTGCCCTCGACCGGATTCTATGCACAGCTTTCTAGCGGCGTAGACGCGCCGCTCATCGTTACGAGTGCGAACCGGAGCGGCGAGCCGATGATTTGTAAGGACGAGGAGGCGCAGGCGTACTACGAAGCAGAGGAAGACATCGCAGGGCTTTTCTTCTATGACAGGGAGATCCTGCGCCCTGCCGATGACAGCGTCATGCAGCGGCAGGGAAGGGATCCGCAGATCCTTCGAAGGACGCGCGGATTTCTCCCCGAACCGGTGGTGAGAGACGCGCCCTCGGGCATGGTCCTTGCGACAGGGGCGGACATGGCGCCGGGCTTTGCCTTAACGGGCGGCGGCTCGCTGTATCCGGCCGAGATCCCCTGCGACATCCGAAATGAACGGTCGCAGGAGGTCTTCAGGGAAACGGAGCAGGACTGGGAAGCGCTGCTGGGGCTTTCGCCGCAAGCGGTCATTTCCGACCGGCACCCTGCCTACCTGTCCCGCATGATGGGAGAAACAATAGCCAAAGAGAGGGGACTTCCCTTTTATACCGTCCAGCATCATCACGCCCATGCGCTCTCTGTCATGGCGGAACACCATCTGCGGGAGAAGTCACTCGCTTTCGTCTTTGACGGTACTGGCTATGGCGAGGACGGCAGCATCTGGGGCGGAGAAATCCTCCTTTGCGAAGGGACGTCCATGCAGCGCGTGGGACACCTTGCGCCGGTTTCCATGATCGGAGGCGATGCCTCTATGAAACAGGCGTGGAAGAGCGCGCTCTCTTATCTGGCCGCGGCAGACCTTCCGTCGAAGGATCCGCGCGCGCCTTTCGTCCGCGCTGCGCTCTCTCATCATGTGAATACGATAGAAAATTCTTCCATGGGCCGTCTCTTCGATGCGGCGGCGTCGCTGCTGGGACTTGGCGAGGAGAATCATTTCAAAGGCGAGTGCCCCATGGCGCTGGAAGCAGTCGCGATGGCAGCCACGCACGCTCCGAAGATTTTCTGGGAAGGGAAAGAGCAGGACGGCCGCCTCCTGTGGGATGGCCGTGAGCTCATCCGCGCGCTGCTGGCGTCCCATGGTACAATAGAAGAAAAGGCGCTCGCCTTTCACGAGGTCATCGCTGAGATGATCCTCTCCTCGGCGGAGCACTTTGGCCTGCCGCGTATCCTCCTCTCCGGCGGCTGTTTTTCGAATCAGCTTCTTCTGACCCGTGCGCGGGAAGCACTTCAAAAGCGCGGCTTTTCCGTCTATACCAATGAAAAAGTCCCGCCGGGCGATGGCGGCATCGCGCTCGGACAGGCATGGTTCTATCTCATGAAGAATCAGACATAAAGCTCTCTGTTTCCCGAAAGGAGCATACCTATGTGTGTAGCATATCCCGGCCGCGTCGTCTCCATCGAAGGCACGCATGGCATGGTCGATTTCTCCGGCTCCGAGGTCCGTGTGAA
>CAVBQN010000025.1:0-23871 GCA_963597545.1 Fusicatenibacter saccharivorans | reverse complement strand
CGGGGCACCTTCCCCTCGAGGGGAAGGCTGACGATACGGGAATACCGTCATCTAAAATGCGGCGAAGCCGCTACCTTCATTCCTCATTCGAGCAATGCTTTCATCCACGATCAAAGGACACCCCACGGGCTAACCCTGAACAAAAAACGAGTCTCCCATACTGAGAGACTCGTTTTCTCTAAAACTCCTATTTCACGACTTCATATGCTTCCTTGTCATTCGGTGCACCGAAGGAAAGAGACGGGCTATCCTTCTCCGCTTCCTCTTCCTTCTCCCGTCCGTCACGGCCAAGCGTGCGGTCCTCATAGAGGCTCGCATTCATGACGCTTTCCGCCGTCACCGGGAAACGCTCGCCGTTCACGGTGAGGCCGTCCTTGACGCTCGTCATGACATGGTCGGTCGCAATATCATACCCATTGAGAGAAAGATCTCCGAAATGCTCTGCCATGCTGCTGCCCGGATTCTTCTGGATCGTCACACGGATCTTATCCGTCGCAAGGACACTGTCTCCGCCGATCGCGGTATTCGAAAGTCCGAGAGGTTCCCTGCCTGTGAGATGCAGGTGCTCGACCACGCTGTCCTTCACAAGGGTGCCGCCTTCCGCGGTGGAGTGAATGCCTGCGTAGTGCGCCTGACTCTGTCCATCCTTGCCGTGGATGGTGACATGCTGCGCGCCCGTTCCTGCCAGATCATCGATACCGATGTTGTCCGCAGAGATCTTGAGATCTGCCGCATTGCCTTCGCCATTTTTCAGCGTGTCGATCTCCACCTTCTTCGCAGAGAGTGTGACCTTTCCGCCTGCAGACGAGAGCAGCGCACTGCCCTTTCCACTCGCATCGAAATCATGCGGCTTCGCCTCGCCGGTGACAAGACTGCCTGCCGCGCCGCTGCCGGTGACCGATCCTGCCGGCACGTTCGTATCCACGCCGTCCAGTTTGCCGACCGTCGAACGATCTGTGATGCGGATGTCTTCTCCCGCCGTCATCTCGATGGTGCTTCCGGAAATCTTCGCATTTTCGACTTCAGCAAGAATGCTACCGCCTGCGTCCGCAGTGAGCTTGCCGCCGACCTCTGCCTCATGGAGGGCCATATTACTGCCGCTTACAAGGCTGGCATCGCCCGCCGTATGAATCTTCGTCACATCGAGCGTCGTGCCGGCTTTCGCGGTCAGAGTATCCGCACTCGCACTTTCCAGCGTCATGGTACCGCCGCTTGAGAGCGCTGCGTGTTCCTTTGCATTCAGCGTAGTCACGTCAAGTTTGCCTTCGGTCGCTTCAACAGTTGTGTTGCCGACTTCTGCCTTCAGCGTACCGATCGTCACGTCTTTCTTTGCGGTGACTTTCGCATCGCCTGTCGTAGCCGTGAGCGTTCCCGCTTTCACACTGCCCGCTGTCGATTCTGCGGCAAGCGTTCCCGCGGTCACTTCATCCAGCTTCGCTTCGTCCTTGCTCGTCAGCGTCGCTTCGCCAGTCGAAGTGAGTTTCTTGACATGGAGCGTTGTTCCTGCTTTCGCCGCCACACTTCCCACAGTCGCTTCGGTCACTTCCATCGCGCCACCGCTCGTCAGACCAGCTGCGCCAGTCACGCCAAGCGTTGTCGCCGTCAGCTTCCCGCCCGCGTTCGCGGTCAAGGTATTCGCATGGGCTTCCGTAAGAACCATATCGCTACCGCTGGTGAGTTCTGCGTGTTCCTTCACATCCAGCGTTTTCGCACTAAGCGTTGTACCCGCTTTCGCGGTCAGGCTCTTTGCATTCAGCGTCGTCACGTCAAGCGCTCCATCCGTCGCTTCTATCGTCGCGCCGCCAGTTTCTGCGGTCAAGGTGCCGATCGTCACGTTTGTCTTTGCTTTGACTTTCGCATCGCCTGTCGTAGCCGTGAGCGTGCCTGCGTTTACACTGCCATCGGACGAAATAACAAGCGTGCCGGCTTCTGCTTCGGTAAGCGTGACATCGTGATCTGCCTCAACGGTCGCGCTATCCTTCGCGCTGAGTTTCTTGATCTGGAGCACGCCGTGGGCGGTGATCTTTGCCTTTCCTTCTTCCGAGATCAAGGTGCCGTCCGTGAGGGAGGACTTTGCGATATCGGTATAGGTGAGGTCGCCGCGGGCGGTATAGGTGCCGTTTTCGATGGTTCCTTCATTCGTGATACCCATCGCATCCGCCTTCGCTGTGTACTTGCCTCCAGACAGCTTGCCGCTATTCCTGATGGTCATCGTACCAGTCTCTGCGGTATAGCTGCCGTTCTCGACGGTTCCTTCATTCGTGAGGATGATCGCACTGCCGGTCAGCGTGACGTCTTTCATGATACTGCCTTTGCCGTGGTTATCGACTGTAGCCGCGCCGCCCGTGAGCGTCGCATTCTGGATGGACGCGGTATTCTTGACGGTGAGCTTCGTCGTCCCCTCTACCTTCGCGCCGCTGAGATCCGCCTGGTTGGTAAGGGTGGTATCTGCGCCTGTGAAGGTGCCGCCGGATATCGTGCCGCCCTTCGCATTATAGACGTGGAGGGCTTTTTTTGCCTTGTAACTGCCATCCGAGATCTTGCCGTGGTTGGTGATGGCGGTATTTTCTGCCTCGATGGAAGTCGCATCCGATGCCGCTTCTCCGAAGAGGGTGATGTCGGCGTCGCCTGTCGCTTGGAAACGGATGCTGCCCGGCACCATACTGCCGTCTTCGGCTTTTTTGCCGGTCACTTTCATGCCGAGAGACTGTCCTTTGCCCTCGCCTTTGACATTTGCCACGTTTTCGATGGAAATATTCGCACCTTCCACATTCGTGTAGGTGGTGCCCATTTCCTCATCTGCATCATGGCCGTCTTCGGCAAGGAGGCTGTGGCCCTTGAGGTCAAGTACCACATCCCCATCGGAGGCATAGACGGTATTGATGACGAGGTCGCCGTCTTTCGCATTCGCAAGAGAGACACCTTTCTTTGCGCGGGCAGTGAGGGTGCCGCCTTCTTGGATGGTGACGCCGGAGATCTCACCTTCGCCGGACTCGAGAACGATCTGGTCCTTCGCACCCACGGTGACATTGTTGAGGTCGCCCGTCCCCTTCACGCGGAGCTCGCCGCCGGAGAGGAGTTCACTGCCGTCCTTCACGCCGGTATCGCTGGTAAGGTAGATGGCGCCATTCTCTGCTTTCGCGGTGAGTTTCCCGTCCGCATTCGTCTCAATGGAGCGGATGGAGCTGACGGTGACGGTCTTGCCATTGACTTTGAAATCCCCGCGCTCTGCGGACGCGAGGGCGATCAGCTGGTCTGCCGTCAGGCTCTCGATCTTCTCTTTCGTCGAGAGGTCGATCTTCTGTCCGTTTTCCTTGTGTCCGATGCCGCTCACGTACTTGCCGTTTTCCACTTTGCCGCCAAGCGCTGTCAGTGTGACATTCTGCCCCGTGACATGCGCGGTTTCCTTCTGCGTGGTCTGAGTATCGGTGATGCCCTCTTTGATGCTGCCGCCGGAGAAGGTGACGAGGAGATCCTGCGCGGACTTTGCCGAGCCGACGAGGACTTCTTTCTTTTCTTCTACGGTGAGGTACTTATCGAGGTACTTATCCGCTGTCAGATCTTTTTCGGTGAGCGCGGCATTGCCGTAGAGCGTCTTGTCCGTGCTGTCCTCGATCCCCTTCACATACGCTTCGACGTCCGTTTTCGTCCAAGTGCCGACGGTCTGAGCGAGCTCATCGTAGCGCGCCTGTTTCTCAGCTATATACGCATCGATGTCAGTGATGCCCTTCTCCGCAAGTGCCGCCTTCGCGGTGTCGTCCAAAGTGTACGTCCCGTCCTTCACGTAAGCAGAAAGGGTCTGATACTCATTGTACTTGCCCTGTACTTTGGCGATGAGGAGGGATTTCTGTTTCGAGATCGTCGCCTCGCTGCCTTCCAGGACCCGCGCCTTCGACCAGGCGTCGAGCTTTGCCTTCGCATTTTCATTCGCCACATCGGTGAAATTGTTGTCGATGAAGCTGCCGTCTGTCGTCAGGGTGACATCGCCATGCTTCGAGGTGACGCTGTCGAGATAGAGATCGCCGCCGGTATTCGTGATAGCGATATTTCCATCTGCGCTGGCTTTGAGACCATAGGCCTCGCCGCTTCCCTGCTTCGTTACGATCGAGAGTGCGCCAGATGCGCCGCGAATGGCGCCGCTTCCTGCATCGAGGTTCACGCGGCTTGCCGAGAGCGCCTCTCCCGCTGCCTGCGTGATGCCGTCCTCGGCCGTGATATCAGCGATCTTGCCCGCCGATACCGCCCCCAGGGTGACATTCCCTTTGACATTGACGGCGAAGTCGCCGCCTGCGCTGCCGGAGACGGTGTCTGCGCTGGTCTTGATCGCCTGCCCCGCGCTGCCGACGCTTCCGGTCGCAGTCATATGAAGGCTTCCGGTATCGACATAGCCGAGGTCGCCCTGCGTAAGGCTGCCGCCCGAGAGTGTCGAAGCGCCGCGGCCATTGGAGAGCGTGCCATTGATGAGGACGTCATGGCTGCCGCCATCGACCGTGAGCGTGCCGCCATTTTCCGAGCCGCCAAAGCCGATGCCCACATCGTAGTCCGACTGGAGGGAATACTGGGTCACCTTCGTATCATACGTGGTCTCGACCAGTTTGTAATCGAATTTCTTCGCAAGTCCCAGCGTATACCAGAGACGTTCCTCTTTTTTCGTAAATATAGAGGTCGGCTCTGCTGCCGTGAACTGCTTGTCCGTCGTCACGTATGTACCGTCCGTCTTCGTCCCATCGACCTTGTTGTAGCCGGAGACGAAGGCACCGCCCTGCAGCGTGCGGACAGCGCCCTGCGAGAAGTCGGTCACGGTACCGCCCCGCGCCAGCATTTCTGCGCTCGTCGGAGCCTTGGCATCGATCCCCCACCAGTCAAGGCGGGTGTCATGCAGTTCATAGGTGGTCGTGGTACTGCTGTCCTGTCCCGTCTGCACGGTATAGTACGAGCCCTTCGTCGTCTGATATTTCGCGTCTTTGGCATTCGTGAAGGTGGAGATCGCCGGATCCCCTGTCGGAGCTCCATCCGTATAAGTCTGGACGCTCTGCCTGATCACCCCATCCTTTCGGGTGTAGGTGGTCTTTCTTGTGATTTTCCCGCTCGAGCGATCCAGATCCGTGATCTCGATCTTTCCTTCGATCCCGCCGCCCGTAGAGAGGGTCTTGAGCTCGATGTTCTTGTCCGAGTCATTCTTCACCTGGATCGTACCGTAGCCGTCGAGGGCTTCGATGCGGGCTTTGTTTGTGTCATTGGTCGTATTGAGGATAGTACCGACGATGGAGACGTGTCCGCCGTGGACTTCCACATCGCTGATGACGAAGCGGTCATTCGCCCTGTCATAGGATACCCCCTCGATCTCCTTCCCTGCTTTGTCCGCGACGAGGATCTTCGCGCCGGATGGCACCGTCGCTGCATTCGTCACATCGACCTTCGTGCTGCCATCCATGTAGAAGAGCTTGTACTCCTTCGGGATGGTGATCGCGTGATCCGGAACGCCGCTCTGGATCTTGGAATTGATATTCACATAGCGCGCGGAAATGAAGACATTGCCATTCGCCAGGATGCCGCTGCCGAGCTTCTCATTCGCCTTGCCGTTTTCATCGACATTGTAGAGACCGCCCGTGTCATCGAGCGGATTCCCTCCGACACTGGAAATACCGGACTTCGTTCCTGCGCTGCTCGTATCATAGGTCTGGATGAAATCCCCGTTCGATGCAGTCATATTCACGCTGCCCGCGTAGATTGTGCCCTTATTGTACACGTCGCCATTCGCACTCGTGACGGTGACCGTGCCGCGCGGATTGTAGATATAGCCCTTGAAATCGACATTCGGTGCGGCGTAGTAGGGCGCATTGTCGCTGTCCACATACGCCTGCGGGCGGAAATTGTTCTCGATAGTGACAGAAGGCCCGCCGGTCTGGTAGCACGTCTCGGCGGCAAAGGAAACGGATCTCGTCTTGTCCTTGTTCTCCTTCTGGATCGCCTCCGCGCTGTCCCCCTTGATCTCGGTGCTGTTGAAATAAATCGTACCGCCCTGACCGGCGCCTGCCGTGCCCTGGCTACCGACGACGTGGATATCCCCCATCACCAGATTATTCGGCGAATCATTCGTGATCTTCACTTCCGCATCGCCGCCCGCCTTGAGCGTGCCCGCGCCGGAGACATTATCCCCTTCGAAGACGATATCCCCGAGCTGCGCGGTAACATCACCCACGAGGAAATCATGCGTCATCTGCGGGTAGGTCAGGCTGTGGAGGAGGTAGTACTCCTTGCCGTCCTTCTTGACCTTGCCGCCTTCGACTTCATTGCCATTCGCATCGAAGAACTTGCCGCCCTTCTCGGTGCCTTTCTGGGCAAAGAACTCCTCCGTCAGCTCGATCTGGGTGTTGATCTTGTTGTAGTTACCGACGCGGACGTCCTTCGCTTTCTCCTGCTGCGTTTTCTGATTCGTCAATGCAGTCTGCTTTTTGCTGATGTCCATCTCGTCGTACTGCGTGGGGTCGGTCGGGATCGTATCGCTGTAAGCGCTGTTGTAGCTTTGGACCGCACTGGTGTATGCCGTTTCTGCATCGGACTTCGCGGTATCGGCAGCGGTCTTATCCAGATCAGCCACCTTCGTCGCAGCCTGTGCCTCATCGTATGCCTTCTTCGCTCCCGTATATGCTACGACCCTCTCCTCGTTCGGATTCGCCGCCACGTACTCTTCCAGCGTCTTTCCGACATTTGTCGCCAATGTTTCGACCGCAGACCGGCTACTCTCCAGCGTTGTCTTTGCCGTTTCTTCTGCGGTCTTGGCGGCAGTGAGCGCACTCTCAGCATCAGCTGCCGATGCTGCCGCACTGTCATACGCCGTCTTGCTCGTTGTGACAGCCGCTAGCCCGTCGATCTGAGTCTGCGTCTCTTGGATCTTGTCCGTATAGGCTTTCTCTATCTTAGGCAGGGAATCCTTCGCCTGATCCCGCATTGCCTTGGCGCTTTCCAGCTCCGAGGTGCTTGCGGACGGCGTCTCTACGAAGTGACCCTTCTGATCGAAATACCCGAGGCCCTCTGCCGCCATCTTCTGTTCAAGGAATTTGATCTCCGCTTCATACGCGGCCTTCGCCGAGGGGTCGGCCGCATAGTCGATGAGCTTTTGCTGCAGCTCGTGGAGCTGGTCATAGAGCTCCGAGCCGGCCGGCTTCGAGCCGCCATAGGTGTAAGAGAGGTCGCCATCGCTCGTGACCTTGGTCGTCCATGTCCCATCCTTATTCGTCCCACCGATGGTCATGGATTTCTTGCGATGGATGCCCGTCTCCGCCTCGCCGTTCATGGTGACATCGGCGGATTTTACGATCTCCTTCTTCCCGATCTGACTGCCGTCCGAGCCGAAGGCGCCTTCGATGGCATTCACCCAGTCCTTCACCTCGCCGGTGCCAGAGGCGGATACCGCGCCCGCCTTCGCCTTGAGGAGGATGTCCCGGTCGCTCTTCATATCCGCGCTATTCGTGACGGTGAGGTTCGCCTGGCTGTCCGCTTTCGCATAGGGATCCTTCTGGATGGAGATCGGGATCGCCGTCGCATTCAGGATGTCGCTGTGCGCGCTGACGCTGATCGTGCCTGTCTCGCCCGCGCTGTCACGGCCTGCCGCAAGGGAAATATCCCCCTTCGCCGTTTCCGCTTTCCCGCCAAAGGTGGTATTTGTCTTGCCCGTGTAGGTGACGTCATTTTCCGAACCGGCGTAGCCCGCCAAGCCGAAGACATCGACCAACGTCGTGCTGTGGAGATCCGCATCATTTCTTGTGCCGATGGCGATCGTACCGCCCTTGTACGAGCCATCATACGAGGCGCCTTCCGTCTTTCCTTCCCAGCTCTTGTTCTTCTCGTTCGCCTTCTCTGTCTCGCCGGCTTTGAGGCTTGCGCCGTCCGCGACAGTCGCGCTCGTTTCCGCATTCACCGTGAGCGTCTCCTTCACGTGCGCTGCACCGACGGCGGCACCGGTTGACAAGGCATTGTTATCATGCGCTTTGACGCGGCTCGCGGCGTCGATGGTGATGGCTTTCTTGTCATGCAGGGTCTTCCCTGCGGTCTTCTCTTCCGCCGTAAGGTCAGAAGCGCTCGCCTGCAGGGTGACTTTCCCGAGATTCGCTTCCGTGGTGTGGGTGATCTTCGTCACACTCACGACGCCATTCCCGGAGTCGAGCGCCGCACCACCAGAAGTGGCATTCTCCTTTTCCGAGCCGTCTTTCCACGCCTTTTCACTCACATTGTCCGCGCGGATGGCCGTCTCCCGGTCCGTCGTCACGGTCGTACCGTCACCGACGGTGACTTTCGAAGTGGAGTCCACAGTGTACCTCGTATCCGCCCCGGTGCCGCTGTATCCGCCGGCCGCGATAGACTCGATCTCATAGTTTCCTCTGTCCTTGTGATTCGCGGAGATCTCTGCGCTGCCCGCCTGGAGCTTCACATTCTTTCCGATCGCGGTCTCTGTGGTATTCTCCATGCCGATCCCCACGACCGCCACGGATCCCGCGATGACGCCGCCGCTTCCGGCGATGGCATGCGCATAGGCATTGTAATCATCCGTCGGCTGATGCATCACCGCGCGGGCGATGAGCTTGTCTTGAGCCGTGAGCGATGCCCCGTCAGAGATGGTGACACGCGAGGTATCTTTGGATTCGATCTCTGCCACGGTCGCCCCCACGCCGCCGATGCCGACACCCGCCGAGGTCGCGAGTGCCGAGAGCTTCGGCGTATTCTCCGCCGTAAGTGTCATCGACTGCGCGGTGAGCTTGGCGTTCTTCCCGACTTTCGTCAGGACGTCGACCGCAGATGAAAGGTCTGCGCCCGTTCCCGTGCCGCCGAAAATGCCGGCTGCCGCCCCGAATGCTTTCGCATCCATCGTTGTCTTTGCATTCGAAGAGACAGTGAGAGCACGATCCGCCTTCACTTCGCCCGCGTACTTGCCTTCATCGTCTCCGATGCCCGCCTCCGAAGAGCCGGTGACATTCGCCGTGACGACAGCGCCATTCAGTGCGCAAAGTGCCACCGATGCCCCTGCCACATACGCATCAAGCGTGCGGTCATTGTCTGAAGTGATGGAGATATTCTTCGCGTGGACGGCATTCGTATCGCCAAGAAGCGCCGAGACGGCACTCTTGTCCGTCCATGTCCCGACCGTCCCCTGCCCGGCCACGCCGCCGGAGACGGAAGCCCCGACGATATATTCATCAAAGTCGTGCGCAGCCTTCGCAGAAATGGCAAGATCCTTTCCTGCCGTCACCGTCGCCGCCTTATCCACGAGCGCTTTCGTCTGCGTATCCGTATTCAATACGCTGACGGACGCACCGGCACTCGCCGCCGCGCTGCCCGAGAGACTGCCCATGATGTTCTGTGCAGAGAGCGTGTCGTCCGCATGGACTTTGACATCGCCCGCCGCGGCGATGACAGAGTCACTTCCGATCTTTGCGAGCGTGCCTTTCTCGCCCGCACTGCTCGGCGCCTCAGACGCAAACGTCTTGCCAAGGCTCGATTTCACTTCATCCAGCGATGCCGTGTCATAGGCACCGACCGCTTTGCCCGTGCCTTCGTTGATCTTCGCGAGTTCCTCATTCACCCAGCTGTCGAAGCCGACGGTCTCGCCATTCTCACTCGTCTGACCCGATAGCGTCTTCTGGTCTTCCGGAGACATCGTACTGCCGACGTTGTAGACAGAGATACTGCCCGAAAGCCCTACAAAACCGATGGCGGCCGAGATCGCATTCGACATGATGTCATGCATATTGTCTTTCGCTTCGACGGTCACGCTGCCGCCCGCTGCGACCTTGTTTCCATCGCCGAGGAAGGCATTCGTCTGCGTCTTGATATTTCCCACATCGACGGCTGCGCCGACCGACGCACCGCCGGAGCCGGACGCCGCGGTGACGGTGTTCTTCATTTCCTTGACTTCATGCCCTGCGGTGACAGAGACATCCTTCGAGCCATCCTTGCCATAGCCTTCCTTCTGGTTGATCTCCACGCCCGTATCCGTGTATGCCTTCGTGATCGCGGTGAGGTTCATCACATTCGTCGCACCCGCAAGGCCGGCATAAGAGCCGCCCGCCGCCTGCAGGGACAGATTGAAAATGTCTTCGCTGTTCTGGGCAGCCAAAGAAATCTGGCCTTTGGCATCCAGCTTGGCCGCCTTGCCTGCATAGGCTTCTGTGTCTTTCGTGAGATTCATCACGGAGAGAGCCAGTCCTGCACCGCCGCCCGCCGCGCCGATGGATGCGCCGCCGTTGCCGCCATGAAGTTTCGTCGCATCCGACGCCGTGATGGCGATCCCATCTGTATCAGCCGTGCCTGTGGCAGTGAGCTCGGTATTGTCTTCCGTATACGCTTTGGTCTTCGTATCCAGCACATTCACGCCGACCGCGCCATTGATGGCCGCGGTGCCTGCAAGGCCGCCCGCGATGGTCGCATAGGTGATATCTGTCGTATGATCTGCTGCGACGCGGACATTCTTCCCCGTGACCTTCGCACCGCCATCGACATGCGCCTTCGTATCCGCGCTCATCGAGACGGTCGAGTTTGCCAGCCCGATGCCCACTGTACCGCTGCCACCGACGCCGCCGGCACCGGCGCCCTGCTTGAAGGAGGAAACCGCCTTCACGTCCGCATCGCCCGAGGTGGTGACATTCGCCGCCCTGCCTACATGAGCGTCTGTCGTATGCGTGACAAAAGTCTCAGAAGCCGCGCCTGCGACACCCGCCGTACCGCCGACGCCAAGACCTGCCGCCGCTGTCGTCGAGTCACTGGTATTCTCCGCCTGTACAGTGAGGCTTTCCCCGCCAATGCTCCCGTGATTTCCTACATAGGCAGAAGCCTTCTTCTGCACCACTTCGACCGCCGCGGAGAGTCCCCCGGCTGCCGTCCCGCTCACTGCCCCGCTGCCGCCGGACGTCGTGAGCTTTGTCGTATCCTTCGCCGTCACGGAGACAGCGCCCGCCTCTGTGAGCTCGGCCTTGCCCGCGTCCGTAACATCTTTGTCCTCTTGATTTCCGATATACGCTTTCGTATCCGTCGAAATCACATGGAGTCCGGCTGCCCCGGCGCCGGCAAATGTATCCCCCGTCGCGATCGTCGCCGCAACGGATGTCAGATCCTCTTCCGACTCGGCATTCACGCGGACAGAAGACGCCTTCGAGAGCTTCGCACCGTCTTCAATGGACGCATAGGTATGCCCCTTGTACGTCTGTACGTCTGCCGCCGCGCCGATGCCCGTGCCGCCCAGGTTGATCCCCAGACCGCCGGCCAAGCCGAAGAGGCGCGCTGTATTCTTCGCTTCTACGTCAACGCCCTGATCTCCTGCCTGATAGTTTCCCTCGCCGATCGATGCATCGGCCTTCTGGGAAATGACATTCACCGTGACCGAGCCGGAACCGGCGAATTTCGCCGCGCCTGCCGCAAAGCCCACGGCGACGGTCTTCGCTGTGCTGTCACTATCGCTGTCCTTCGCCGACCCATTGTACGCATTGTCTGCCTTGACAGAGATGCCGTCTGCCTCGATGGTCTTTTCTTTCTTTGCATCGCCAGAGAGCGACGCCTTGACGTCCGAGTCATTCACCATGACCGCGACCGACGCGCCGACGGCCGTATTCGAGATCGCGCCCGTACCGACACCAAGCGTCGCATTGCTGTGATTTCCGGCATCGATCGTAAGGGCCCCTGTCTTCATCGCTTTGCCGCTATCCACATGGGCATCCGTCGTCGTATGGATCCAGTTTCCGCTCGCAGAGAAGGACGTCGCCGCCTTATCCGCCAGTGCGCCGGACGCGATGATAGATGTGATCTGGCTCGCTTCATCTGAAGTGACGGCGAGCTTGCCCGCCTTTTCTCCTTCCGCTGTCCCAGCCACTTCACTGTTTTCCAGATATGCCTTCGTATCGCCTTCGATGAGGTTCACACCGATGGCTGCGCCGACCGCGGAAGAGCCCGTGGAAACAGACACTGCCCCTGTGTACGAGTCGATTTTTCCCTTGTCCTTCGCTTCGATGGTGGTGGCTTCCTTGGCCTTGACCGTACTGTCCTTCACATGGGCATCCGTCTTGTCATCCACCCAGTTCAGGCTGATCTGCCCTGCACCGGAGAAGCCCTTCGTCGCACCGCTGCCGCTCGCCGCGATGTTCAGGATTGTCGCATCATTCTCCGCACGGACGGTGAGGGACTCGTCGATGTTTTTCCCGTCCTTGTCTTTTTCTTCATTGCCGCGCAGGGTGAGCGTCGCCCCATCCACATAGGCTTCGTTGTCCGCCGTGATGGAGTTGTACATGAAGCTTCCCGCAAGCGCCGCTCCGGCCTTGGCATGAAGATTGGCTCCGATGGCTGCCGACGTCGCGCGGATCGCACTGTCATTCAGACCATTCACACGGAGCGCATCGGCCGTGACAGAGGGCGCAGTCCCACCGTCTTGTTTCGCCACGGTCGCCTTCGCGGTATCGATGATACGGTTCACGGACACATTCGCTGCGGCTGCCAGACCACCCTTCGCCTCAGCCACGTTATCCTTCATCGCGCCGTCCTGATTTGCGACATTTGCAATATGCTGATCCGCTTCCTGACCAAGGAGCGGTGCATTTTCATCGGCATCATCCATATCATTGACAAAATCTTCCAGCTCGATGCCGTCTTCATCGCCGTCTTCGACCGCATGGAAGCCGGTGCTGCCGGCCTTGTTCTTCACATCCGGACTCTTATTGTCATAGGCGACCGCACCCGCAACAGAGGCTGCGATGATCTCGCCCGTGTTCTTCGCGGAGACATTGACATTGTCATCCGCCGTGACATTCCCCGAGATCGCGGCTTCCGTATCACGGTTGATGTGATTGTACGCGATGGACGCACCGATACCTGTGCCGCCGCTGACGCCGATCGCACCCGCCGCCTGAATGGTCTTCGAGAGGTCTTCCGCGGTGACAGAGACATCCTTCGCCGTGACCGTCGCGTTTCCGATACGCGCCTTCGTCGTATTATCGAAACGGTTCACGCCCACCGTTGCATCGACCGCGACGGACTTCGCCGGGCCGCCCGCCGCGGCCATCGCGATATTGAGCGCGCGTGCCTTCGCATTGACATCTGCCGATCCCTTCGCCGTGACCACCGCGCCGTCATCGATATAGGCCTCTGCGTTATTCTTCTGATGCACGGAGAGCGCCGCGCCGCCGACGCCTGCCTTGGATGCGCCTTCCATCGTCCAGCCATTTCTATTGAAAATATCCTGGAAGGCCAACTTTTTGTCTTTATCTTTATAAGCCGTTTTCCAGAGATTCAGCGGAGCCGCGCTCAGATACGACTGGATCGTACCTGTCAGATTCACTGTCGTGATGTCCGTCTCACCCGTGACATTCACGTTTCCAGCGGCATCGACTGCAGGCGTCGTCGTCTGCGTGTCATCTTTCTTGCCAATATACGCTTTGGCGTTGTTGTCATAGTTCACGATGGAGACGGACGCCGCACCATTCACGTTGTCGCCATTTCCCGCCGCCTGCGTCCAGCTGTCCACCAGATCGGGAAGGACGGGATTCGTATCGATCGAGTTAAAGAAGACATTCAAAAGCTGATCCACAGGATCACTGCTCTGCCAGCTCGTCTGCCAGGGGATGACCGTCTTCGCATGGACGGTCGTATCTCCGCTGGTCTTCGTGTCGCTACTGATGAAAGCGGTCGCATGATTTCTTTGTTCCAGATAAGAGATCGCCGCCGTGATGGTATTGTCCTTCTTCGTGGTCTCATCCTTGGACGTTGTATCATTCTGGTACGAACCAACGACCGCATGGCTGCGAGAGAGCGTCAGCGCATCGACCGTGAGCGACTTTGCGCCCGCCGCGTCACTCGCATTCCCGCTCGCATCGATGCCGCGCACCTTCCCCGTCACAGACGCCGTCGCATCATTGTCACTGAAAAGAAGCGCTGTCGACGCATTCGCTCCCATCTTGTTCCATGGTTTCTTCTGCTTCGCCGGCTTGTCCGCTTTATCGAGGTCAAGGTCCTTCGCCATCTGACCCATCTGGTCTTCTTCGGTAAATGCTTTTTTCAGCTTCGAGAAGAGATTCTTAAAGCCTCCCTTGATCGGATCCGTCGTCGGCTTAAGAGCCGTGTCCCCGCCGATGCTCGATGCCGTCACCGTATCCGCCGCATAGACGCCGCCGTTTTCAGAGAGCGTATTCTCCGCTTTGACCGACACATCGCCCTTCGCGTAGACCGTGCCCGCCATATCCGCGCTCGCTTTCGTATCAGAGATCCCGAGACCGACCGCGAGCCCCAGCGTTTGCCCGCAGTTCGACGCGCCAGAGCCCAGCGAGCGGATCGATTTCGCGCTGATATCCACATCGCCCTGGCTTGTCAGCGTCGCCTTCTCGCCTACCTTCGCCGCGATGTCGCTCTTCACCTGCGCCCAGGAGAAATCCAGCGACAGCCCGCCCATCGGCACTGCGCTGAAATCTATCAGGCTCATCTTGACCGCATTCGTGCCTTCCGCGGAGAGCGTCGTATCCTTCGCGGAAGTGATCGTGCTGTCATCCACATCGACGTACGACTTCACGTCACCGATGCCCACGTTAAACCCGATGCCAACAAGATTCACATTGAACGGCGCGATATCCGACTTCGCGTCCGACGTGATCTTCACATCGCCATGCCCCTCGGCGCCCGTGCCATCTCCAAGAGCCTTGATATCCGTCTTGTCGATGTCCACATTTGCCTCGGCATATGTCTTCGTCGCCGAGCCGAACGTGCGGAAATTGCCGCCATACTCTTCGATGAGGCCCAAGACGGCATTGTGATCCTTTTCCCGCTCGATACCCGCCTTGATCTCCGCATCAGAGAGCTCATGGTCATCACCGATGACGCCCGACGTCGTGGCGCGGGCGGAAATGTCTACATTATCCCCCTTGATCGTATTTCGGCCGCGGCTCTTCTGTCCCATCTTCACCAGCGCATACGCACCGTCGCCGATGTCCCAGGCATAGAGCTTCGTCGCCGCCGTCGCATGGATGGAGACATCCCCCGCCTTATGACCGCTCTTTCCTTCGGCCGTGATCGTCGCATCATCCACATCGATGCGGGAGACGCCCATGACATTTCTGACCGCCGTGATATCGATCTTGCCGCTGTCCTTCTTCTCCGATGACGAGTCGATGTAGGCGTCCTTGATGGAGATCATGCCATCACCCGGCTCCTTATCGGGATCCGCCTGCAGCTTCGCATCCTGCGAAGACGCCGTCAGCGCGATCGCCCCGCCGCCCGACGTGATGCGGCTCGCCTTCGCTTCCGTGCCGGTGACAGAGAGGTTATCCCCTGTCTCTACGGTGACACTCCGCCCATGAGACGCGATCTCGCCCGCCAGCGTGATATCCTTCTTCGCGACCAGCGCGATGCCGTCCGTCGTCGCTACCGCCGCCGTCGCATCCACGATGCCCGCCGTATTTACAAGAGAATTTCTATATGTATCCGCACTCTGACCCGCGGTGTAGTCATGAAATGCAGCCCCCGTCTGGATCATGCCGTCCGTCTGCGAGATCGTACTCTTTGCCGAAGCGATGACCACACTGTCCTTTGCGTTGATTTTGCCCGCGAAAGAGATCCCGGCATCACCTGCCGTGTTCCCGCCCCACAGAGAGCCGTCATTCAAAAGGCGCGCCCGCTCCACCGGCGATTTCTGATAGAAGTCCTTGTCCCGGTCAAAATTGACCTGAACCGGCCCCGACTGAGAAGGCATAACGTAGTAGCCGTTATAGAGCGCATCACCCACCGCTGTATTCGTCCCGAGCGTCAGGCGGCCCACATTGAAGACACCATGCGAGCCAACCGCGATACCTGCATTCGAGAAGAAATACACGTCCCCGCCGATCTTGTTATCCTTGATCGCATTCACGACACCGTCTATGTCGATCTTGTTCTTGACGACATTGATCTGATGATTCGCCTCTCCCATATGGAGATTCGCCACATCGTGCTGCTTGATGCCGAAATCATTGAACTTGTTCAGCGCATTGCCGCCCTTCACCTGCTGATTCGTGATATCATACTGCTTGCCGCTGTTAGCGATATCCGTCACTTTGACCGTATTGCCATAGTGCGTCTGATCCGCCACCGTCACGTCCGCATAGATGAAATTGCAAGCCGCGCCCCAGCCTGCGATGGCAAGGAGCAGCGCCGTCCCTGCGCGGGAGAGGATACTCCCGCCGCGGCGCGTACTCTTCTTGCCCTGATGCGTCTTCACCAGCTCCGAAGCGACCACATAGCAGCCGCGCGTCGCGTTCCATACGACTTTATATATTTTGTTCATAAGACGGTCCTCCTTTGGGTGAGAAGATCATGGAAATAGGTTGATGGGTTCAGGGTTAGCCCGTAGGACGTGCTGCCCTTTGATTCCGTTTGAAAGCTTCGTACTCTCTAGTTAGGAGTGAGGAGTTAGGAGTGAGGAGTGGTGGTGCGGCGCATAAAAATATGGAAGCGCCGCGAAGCATAAATAGGGCGATGCCCGAAGGTTTCCCGATTGAGCTTTCCAAACATCGTCCGCCTGAACGCGAATGACAAAGATCGAGGGCTCCGCTCGGGATGACGATACGGGAAGGCGACAGTCTGACGTCTCCTAGTCACCAGTCACTAGCCCCTCAAGATCACACATTTCTCTGCAGATAGAAATGCACTCTCGGCGATGCATCTCCGATATTTCCGGAATCCTTGAGCGGGATGCCGAGGACGGCCTTGCCATACCAGCCGCCCTTGCTGCACTCTAGACCGAAGCCCGCGCTCGTGAGGTAGTCCTTCGTTGTTTTGACGCTGAAATTGTTATATGCGACGCCGTGGTCGAGGAAGACGAAGCCTCGCCATGTCTGATGGTCACTGCTGATGGGGAAGCCGTACTCCATACCGGCGAACCAGCCTTTATCGCCCGAAAGGATACTTTCCTTGTATCCGCGGACACTCCCCATACCGCCCAGCGTGAACTGCTCCGTCGAAGGCAGCGAGGTAAAGGCAGTGTACTGGCCGTAGAGACGGTAGAGCATGTACTGGTCATTTTTGAGATTCTGCCGGCGCATGAGGTAGGCGCTATAGTATGAGCCGTTGTTATCCTTATCATTCACGCGGTCATCGCTCTCATAGCCGGTGACGCTGGTCATGAAGAACCACAGCCCGTTCTCATCGAAGCTCCGCGCTGACAGTCCGGCCTTCACCGTGCGCGTTTCGCTATTCGAGAGCTCCATCCCGGAGTACGTGGTATCCGACCATTTCCGATGGCCTTCCAGAAAGACATCCACACGGGAAAGCGGCGTGATATTCACGGGGTGCGTGATGGAGATCGCCGCGTCATTCGAATTGGCCTTCATGTCATAATCCTTGAAGGTGCCGTCGATGATATCCACCAGATTTCTGCTGTAGGAAATCTGCGCCCGCGTCCCGTGATGCCCCCATGGCGTATCGTACATCACCGAGCCGCCCCAGATGCCTTCCGTCCACACCGGGCTCACCGCGAGGCTCGCATCATGCCCGCCGATCCCGCGGTACTCCGTGTACGCGCCGATGCGATAGCGGCCGCTCTCTTTCTGCCCCGCATTGTCCGTGAAAATAAAGGATGTCAGCGGATTCTCCTTCTCCCCGAGCACCAGATGGAGATCGGAGGTCCCTTCCTCCTCTCCCGGCACCAGCTCTGCCTGCACCTGATAGGTATTCGTCGAATTATATACGCGGAGCTCATCCTCGAGCCGGTCCACGTCCACCAGCTCGCCCGTCTTTCCATGGATGCGCGAGAGGAGCGACCTCTCGGAGATCCGCTGATTTCCCGTGACGACCGTCTTTCCGAATTTCCCTTCAATGAGACGGATGTAGACCACGCCGTCCTGCACCTTCTGCGGCGGCAGCACGGCCTGCGCCGTCACGATATGCTTCTCCTGATACAGCGCATTCAGGCGGGCCACCATGTCCGTCAGCTCCTTCACTGTGGCAGGTCCTGCGCCTTTGAAATGGATGGCCCTCCGGATCTCCTCTGCGGAAAGAAATTTCGACGGCGTCACACGGATCTCCTTCACTTCAAAGACCAGCCCGCCCTCTTCGGCCTTCGCCTCCGAAGAATGCACGGCATCCAGCGTGCGGTAGCGGCTCTTCTGGTAATACGACGTCACCCGCTGGTTCGTCTCGCTCATGCGCGACGCCTGATCCGTCACCTTCTGCACCGCCGGATCCGTCGGATCGAGCTGCGGAAGCGCCGGTGCAGCACTCACGCTGCCTGAAAAAAGAAGGGCTGTCAAAAGACTGAGAGATAGCGATTGTATAGTACGTTTCATGGCAAGATCCTCCATCGAAAAAAGGCAACAGGCACAGAAATCCATCTGCTTTTTCTAAAAAAGGATACACGATCCCTATTCTGTATTTATTATACAGGATATTCTTCCTTCTGACCCTGTCACAAGTGACAGGGTCAAAAAATTTTGAGAAAAGTTTTTTGGGGGGATGAGGGACTAGGGACTGGTGGCTGGTGGCTAAGAGACATTCGGACATCGTCCGATGGATGCTCCGCAGCGTTTCTGATCTATGCGCCATGCCTCATGTTTCCTTGCTCTCCGTGATATAATATGATGTAAATATTCTCACCGCACCCTTGGTGCTTCCATGTTTCAAAGAAAGGACCCACTCATGAACACCCCGTTGGGGGCTGACTACAGAAGCCCCACTTTCTGGCAGCGGCTGTTTTTCATCCTAGCCATCACCGTGGTCGGGACATTTCTCTACTCTGTCGGCATCAATGCCTTCTATGTCCCCCATCACTTTCTCGCAGGCGGGCTCACCGGCATCGCGATGATCCTGAACTACCTGACGGGCTTTCCCATCGGTATCGCAAACCTCATCCTGAACATCCCGATCCTTCTTCTTGCCCTGAAGTTCATGGGAAAATTCTATACCCTGATCACCATCATAGGCACCGTGCTCTGCTCCGTCTTCATCGACCTCACCGCACCGCTTGCCGCCATGTCCTCCGTGAAACAGCCGCTCGTCTCTGCCATCGCAGGCGGCGTCATCCTTGGCTTTGGCATGGGGCTCCTCTACCGCTACAACAGCAACACCGGCGGCCTCGATGTCATCGGCGCGATCCTGAAGAAATACTTCAATCTGGAGATCGGCTACGTCGTCTTTGCGCTGAACTTCCTGATCGTCATGGCCAGCGCCTGGATCTTTGCCTTGGAGCTCGCCATCTGCACCCTGATCGCGATGTACATCAATGCAAATCTCTCGAGCCGTCTCGTCATCGGCTTCGCCCAGCGGAAAGCCGCCTTCATCGTTTCTGACAAGCCTCTTGAGATCGCAGACGCCATCCTCCGCAACATTCACCACGGCGCGACCCTCCTCTACGGGCAGGGCGCCTTCTCCGGCATGGATAAGCGCATCATCTTTGCCATCGTCGATCTGACACAGATCACGAAGCTCCGTCACTACATCGAAGAAATCGACCCGCATGCCTTTCTCTTCATCATGAATACCACAGACGTCATCGGCCGCGGCTTCACAAGCCCGCTCTCCACCGTAAAGACCATGCCGAAGTCCATGCGCTACACCAGCAGCCCCGAGGGCGAAATGGTCCCCACGCGCATGTGGCAGTATGAAATGGACGAAGAAGCCCACCCGAATCAGGGCGAGGCCGAACGTGAAGCCGAGAAGATCGCAAGAAAGCGTATGAGCTATCGGAAATAAAAAAACACGCCGCAGGGCGTGTTTTTTTATTGGGCGGGAATGGGCATATCCTCTTCCACTGGTTGCTGTCCGCTATTTCTGCTATACTGAATGCGTCACACTGCAACTCCTCGCACGAGAATCGTGACAAGAAGGAGGTGCCTTATGGATTTCATCATTACCTTTTGTGGTTCTGTCGCAGCAAGCATGATCGCGCATTATCTTTGCAAATGGCTTGACAGGAAAACCTAGCAGTGCTTGATAAGCCTAAGCTCACTTGTGCTTTGAACAAGAAGAACCCCCAAAAGATCTCGCACATCTTTTGGGGGTTCGTTCTTTTATGCCTATGGCATCATTACCTTTGCCTATCCGTATCTTAGCACGATTTCCCGGCTTCGTCAACGCTCTTCGCTGCCATTCCAATCCCATGCATCATCATCCTGAGCGGTGGAAAACGAAATACCAGTCACTCCTATGAGAGCTGCAAATCCCCCGCGGCAGATGGAACGCGAAAATGAGATGATCGTTATTTCACATCGCTTTTTTGATGGGGATGGGAATATTCCCTTTTACTGGCTGCTACCTGTCATTTCTACTATACTAATTGCGTCACACTGCAACTCCCCGGAGAATCGTGACGGGAGGGAGGCACCTGTATGGAAAGTATATTCACATTTTTAATTTCTGTCGCAGCAAGTATCGTAGCCTACTACATTTGCAAATGGCTTGACGGAAATTGCTGGCAGTGCTTGATAAGCCTACGTCAAGAAAGAACCCCTATGAGATGTATGAGATCTCATAGGGGTTCTTTCTTTTGGCACCACATGGGTATATTCACATTTGCCTATCCGTATCTTAGCACGATTCACTCACTCCGTCAACGCTGATTTTCTCCTATAAGATGGCGGCGCAGCCGCCACCTGCATTTCTCACTCCGAAGTTTCCTTAGTATCCGCGTATCTGCTTTTCATCCGACAGATCAAAGAGATCTCCGTATCCCGCATTCGCCATCGCCTTCACCGCGTAGACACAGTTCTGCGAGGCGGCGTAAATATAACGGTCATCGATAGGAGCGATGTGTTGGGCCGCGCGCATCTGAGCGATCGCCGGATTTGCCAGAAAATCGTCCCGATATTTCCCCGCACCCGTCGTATCCGAGGTACGGTCGGTCGAGACAAAGAGCATATCCGGATCCGCCTTGACGATGAGCTCAGGCGAAATGGCCTGCCCATTTGCACCGCCTGCCTTCTCGATCGCATTCTCCAGACGCGCCCGCGTCAAAAGCTCGTGGAACATCGAGCCGGGTCCCCCATAGCGTGTCATCTGCGAGACCAGGTACACCACCGGCTTCTTGTCCGTACGCGCTCCCAGCGTATCATCCACCTCTTTCAGATGGCGGTCCATCTCGCGGATCACATTCTCGCCGCGCTCCTTCTCCCCGACCGCCGCCGCAATGATCCGCACATCATCCTTCACCTGCTGGATCGAGCGAGGCCCGTCGATCACCACGACAGGGATGCCCAGATTGCGATACATCGTGAGCTCCTCGCCTTTCGTGTATGTCGAAGCCACCACCAGATCCGGCCGCGCCTGCGTCACAAGCTCCATCGACAGCCCCGCGAGAGGAATGGTCATCGGGATATCCTTCGTATCCTCTGCGATATAGGAAATCGCCGGATCACGATCCGCCTCCGTCGCTCCCACCAGATGATCCGCAGTCACGACCCCCAGAAGCATCGTATCGATCGATGCCGAATTTCCCAAGATCCGTTTCGGCTTTCCGGGGATCTTCACTTCCTGCCCCGTCGCATCGACCACGGTGTAGCTCTCTCCCTGACCGCTCATCGCCACCTGCTTCACCCCGCAGCCGGTCACAGAAAGGGAAAGCAGAATCGCCAATCCCAGGCCCATCATTTTATACATTCTCATGCGTCCTCCTATGATAGAAATCTTTGTTGTTTCTAATCATAACATAAAAATACTGTCAATGGCGAGAAAGAGGTTTCATAGGTTCTATAGGTTCCAAGGAGGGACGGCGCATAAAAATCAGAAGCGCCGTGAATTTTAGATGAGAGGTACTCTCTTTTAGTCCCTAGCTACTCATCCCTAGTCACTAGTCACCAGCCACCAATTCTTCCAAAGCATCTGTCAGCACCTTGTACACGCCGACTGTGAGCGATGCAATCTCCTCCGTGACGGGCATGAGGTCGGGGATGAGGATCGGCTTCATGCCGGCTGCGTGTGCCGCACGGATGCCATTCGGACTGTCCTCAAAGACATAGCAATCCGCCGGAAGGACACCCAGTCTTTTCGCAGCCAGCAGAAAAATATCCGGCGCCGGCTTCCCGTGAAGGACTTCATCTCCGCTCGCAATGGCAGAGAAATAGGACGTAAAACCGCTGACAGACAGATTGCTCTCGATCTGCGCCCGCCGTCCGCTGCTCCCGATCGCCATAGGGATGCCGCGCGCATGAAGCGATGCAAGGATCTCCCGGCAGCCGGGCTTTAGGGGTACGCCGCGCGAAAGCTCCTCTGCTACGCGCCGCTTGCACTCCCGCTGGATCTCCGTGCCATCCTTCACCCGATACTGCTTCTCGATGATGCGGTTCATCACCTCGCCCGAGGTGCCGCAGATCTCATACTTGAAAGCCTCCGGCAGTACGATGCCCCGTTCTTTTGCAATGGCATTCCAATACTTCTGAAAGACGGCCTCCGTATCAAAAAGCGTGCCGTCCATGTCGAAAATGATTGCTGTGGACATGTTGATTCTCCTTTATCGTAGAAACACGGAATCGATCGCAGAGAGGCGATCCGCATTTCCCTACCCCAAATGACTTCCCGCCATCCGGAAAACGGGCAGCATGACCGAAAAGAGGACAAGCGCCGTGAGACCGCCCACGAAGAGCAGCATGGCAGGCTCCGCGATATGGCGGAAATGACGGAGCTTCTCCTCCGTTTCCGCCGTCATGAGCCTTGCTGCCTGAGCCAGAAATCGCGGCAGCTCCCCGCTCGAAAGTCCCACCTGACAAAGCTCAAAGAGGAGCGGGAAACAGAACCCGCTTTCCTCCCATGCGCCCGCAAAATTCTCCCCCTGCATCAGCTTCCTCTCCATACCGCGCACCTTTTCTTCTGCCACGTGATTGCCCAGCACCTTCATGCTGGCGGCGAGCGCTTCCGAGAGCGGCTTTCCGCTTTCGAGGAAAGAGGACAGCGAAAGAGTGAATCGGATGAGCAGCAGACGGCGATAAAAGGCAGAGCGGTAGAGCCACACTTCCTTTCGCCGCCGTCCTGCGCGCGTCCGAAGGTACAGCGCTCCGGCGATCAGGACAGCGAGCAGTGCGAGGCTAAGCAGCAGCCCCCAGTGCCGAAGGAAAAGCCCCAGCGCCAGCCCCGCTTGGGCCGCCAGCGGCAGCGTGATCCCCAGCGTCTCAAAAAGCACCGCAAAGGACGGCAGGATGAAGAGCAGGATCACCAGAAGAAGCACCAGCGCGAAGGCAAGCACAAAGAGCGGATACGCCAGCGAACGCGAGAGGCGCCGCCGGAACAGATCCTCCTTCTCATAGTACAGCGCGATGTGTGTGAGGGCCGACGGCAGTGTCCCCGTCATTTCTCCCACTTCCAGCAAAGAAATAAAAAAAGACGGACACCAGCCGCCCGCCGCAAAGCTATCCGACAGAGAATGCCCGCTCGCGATCCGCTCTCTCGCAGTGAGGAGGAGCCTCCTCTCCTGCGGTCTTTCTTTCGACGCGAGGAGCGAGAGCGACTCCGTCACCGTCAGCCCTGCGGAAAGAAGTGCTGCCCAGGACGAAGCCAGAAGGGACAGCGCACGGCGGCTTGCAAAAGGCCGCGCACGGAAAAACCGATGCGCCTCTTTCTCCTCAAAAAGGCGGATGACCGACAGCCCTTCCGAGAAAAGGGCTGCCGCTGCTTCCCGCTTCGTCCTTGCTGCAAGGCTTCCTTCGTGGATCCCGCACTCTTCGTCATAAGCCTTATAGTGAAATTGTTTCATGAATGGTCCTTTTGCCGTAAGTGACCCCATTGGATCTGTAAAATCTGTAGAACTCGTTTCCCATCCTCGAAAGGGTAATGCTGTTAAGTTAAGCGGCAGAACGTTCTTGGCTCCCCATCGGGGGAGCTCCCCGAAGGGGTTGTGCAAGCGAACTGGATTTTTAGGAGTGAAGCGACGCGAAAATCCAGTGAGAC
>CAVBQN010000024.1:0-24054 GCA_963597545.1 Fusicatenibacter saccharivorans | reverse complement strand
CGTAGCCCCCTCAGCCCTTCGGGCAGCTCCCCCGATGGGGAGCCAAGAACGTTCTTCCGCTTAACTTAATGGCATTACTCAAGGGGGCGGCACGCCCACGGGGCTAACCCTGCCCCCTTTACACCTGCACGGGGATCAGGATTTCAGAGCCGATGGCTTCGCCGTCGGGGTTTTTGGCGGCGGTGAAGGTCCAGGTCTTTACGGAAGCGGTCACGTATTTCGAAAGAGCTTTGAAATCAGCACTGGACAGCTTCTCATCCTTCATGACTTCAGGAGCGCCGTCCATCTTCCCATCGCTATTCACATACACCTTCACGGTGAGGACGGGGTGAGCGTTTCTCTCAGCGGCCTCGCGGACTTCTTCCGGCATGTCTTTCAGGACTTGGCTGGTGGGGGCGGCGGGGACGGAGATCATGGTGGAGATGAAGCGGAGCGGAATGGTCACGCTCGTGGAGACAGATCTGTCACCGCGTTTCGCCGGCCGGAACTGCCAGAGGTTCACGGAATCTATGGCGTATTGGTCCAGAATGATGGAACCGGAGCTTTGTGCCACGGAAGCATTGGCCGCTGTCCCGTCTTCGGTGACGGTGAGGGCGATGAGCGTACTCGTGCTGTGTGGAAGCGCTGCCATCGCTTCCTGAATGGCGGCGTTCTGCGGTGCCATTTTGTGAGATCTAAGCGACGGCGGGACCTGCTGCGCTTCTGTGAGCGGGGTGCCGTCCTTATCCAGGTATACACCGCCGGAGGGAACGGCAGCCGATGCAGAGGCCGCGAGAGCGAGGGTGAGCAGGCTTGTGAGAATGAGTTTTTTCATCAGAGTTCTCCTTTGAACAGTAAATGGAAGTATTATGTTTCTTTCATTTATTCTAATGAATATGGAGAATTTCTGCAAGGGGGGCGGGGATGGGTTCAGAAGGTTCAACGGGTTCTATGGGTTCAACGGGGTTGGTGCGGCGCATAATACTATGGAAGCGCCGTGAAGTATAAATAGAGCAATGCTCAAAAGTCGTATTCAAGTCCCGAGTCCCCAGTCACTAGTCACTAGTCACTTCTTCATTTCAAATCCGTGATCCAAAAGCGCGGCGGCTTCCGTGAAGCGGCTGTCCCAGCCGGCGTGCATGATGACGGCGATGAGTGTCCTGCCATTCCTTGTGGCGGCTGCGGCAAGGCAGCCTTGCGCGGCGCGGGTGTAGCCGGTCTTGACGCCGATGGCACCGTCGTAGGTGAAGAGGAGATGATTGGTATTCGTGCAGGGGAGATTTTTGCTCGGGCGTTCGTAGTGGACCTGCTTGCTTTTGGTAGAAACGATCTGTCGGAATTCTTTGTTTCGAAGGCCATACTGCGCGATCTTCGCCATGTCGCGGGCTGTCGAGTAGTGGTCTTCATCCGGCATGCCGTTTGCATTGACAAAGTGGGTACCGACTGCTCCGATGGCGCGGGCTTTTTCATTCATCATGGAAGCGAAATGGTTCACATTTCCGCCGATGGCTTCTGCGATGGCGGTGGCCGCCCCGTTATCGGAGATCAGCATCATCTGATAGGTGAGGTCTCCGAGACGGATCCATTCGCCGCCGCAAAGCTCGGTGGACTCGACGTTGGCGGCATTGGCACTGACAGCGATGGTTTTGAGAGGATTCCCCCTTTCCAGAGCGAGGATGCAGGTCATCATCTTCGTCATGCTGGCAGGGTATTCCCGCTTGTCCGCATTTTTTTCATAGAGGACTTGTCCCGTCCGGGCATCGATCAGGATCGCGGCGTCGGCCGTGAGGATGGGCGCTTGCGCATTCGCGGAAAGCGTGGCGAGGGTGAAAAAGAGGAGAGTGAGAAGGCGGAAGAGCAGTTTCATTTTGGCTCCTTTCGGTAAGAACTGGGGGCGGATCCGCGCGGGCAACGATCGGATCCGTGGTCCCTAGAAAAAACAACGCAGTGACAGGGTCACTGCGTTGTTTTTTACATGGTTTGACAGGCGGGCATCAGCCCGTGTTCCTTTTCCCTTACAGCAGGATATATTTCAGGATGAAAAGCACGGTCAGGATGTACATGAGTGGGCTGATCTTTTCTGTCTTGCCGGCGAGGGCATTGATGATGACGTAAGAGATGACGCCGAAGGAGATGCCTTCTGCGATGGAGTAAGCGAATGGCATCGCGATGATGGCGAGGTAGCATGGGATAGCTTCTGTCATGTCCGTAAAGTCGATGCCGGCTACAGCGGTGAACATCAGGAAGCCGACGGTGATGAGTGCCGGTGCGGTCGCAAAGGCGGGGATGGCCATGAAGAAGGGGGAGAGGAAGAGGGAGAGGATGAAGAGGACGGCGACGGTCATCGCAGTGAGACCGGTGCGTCCACCCTCCGAGACACCTGCTGCACTTTCGACATAGGTCGTGGTGGTGGAGACGCCGAGGACAGCGCCTGCGGTGGTGGCTACGGCGTCTGCCATGAGCGCGCCCTTGATGCGCGGCAGACGGCCCTCATCATCGAGCATATTGGCTTTGGCGGCAACGCCGATCAGTGTGCCCAAGGTATCGAAGACATCGACGAAGAGGAAGGCGAGAAGGACGACGACGAAGTTGAAGGTCGCGACCTGCGAGAAGTCGAGCTCGCCGATGAGGGGAGAAATGCTGGCCGGAGCAAAGGAGGCAAGGCCGGCGGAGAGATTGGGCAGGGTGCTGAAAGCGCCGTGCGCCGGATCCGGCACATAGAGACCGGTGACTTCGCAAAGAATGCCAAGGATCCATGTGAAGAGGATGCCCCAGAGGATATTGCCTCTCACCTTTGCGACCATGAGGAAGGCGGTGAAGAGGACGCCCAGGATGGCGAGTACGACCGTGATGCCGGTGGTATGGAAGGTACCGGCCAGCATGGCCTGCTTGAAGGAAAAGAGGGAAATCTTGGTGGCCGGGTTGCCGACGATGATCTGCGCACCGGTCAGGCCGATGAAGCAGATGAAGAGACCGATACCGGCAGAGACGGCTTTCTTCAGATTGAGCGGGATCGCATTGAAGATCGCTTCACGGACATTCGTGAGAGAAAGCACGATGAAGATGACACCCTCTACGAAGACGGCAGCCAGTGCCATTTCCCAGGTGTAGCCCATCTGCTTTACGACGGTGAAGGCGAAGAAGGCATTCAGCCCCATGCCCGGTGCCAGGGCGAAGGGGTAATTCGAAAAAGCGGCCATGAGGACAGTCCCCAGAAAACCGGCGATGGCGGTCGCTGTCAGGACAGCGCCCTTGTCCATGCCGGCTGCGCTCATGATGGCCGGATTGACAGCCAGGATGTAAGCCATGGTCATAAAGGTGGTGATACCCGCCATGATCTCCGTCTTGACGGATGTACCGTTTTCACTCAGGTGGAAAACTCGCTCCAAAAGCCCCGTTTCTTTCTGCATGGGTATGCTCCTTTCGAAATCCATTATGGAAATTCGTACTTATTATATGATTTTTGGAAATCAGTGGCAATAGAGAATTGGGGTGACTAGTGACTGGTGACTAGTAGCTAGGGATTAGGAGCCTCAAGTGACTGATGACTAGTGGCTCTCTCGCACCGTCATTTCGAGCGAAGTCGAGAAATCTTTGTTATTCGCGGTCAGGTGGGCAATGTTTGGAAAGTCCAAAACGGGAACCTGATATCGAGAGACTTTCGGGCATCGCCCCATAAATATTTGCGGCGTAGCCGCTACTAATTTGCCTTCCCCATCGGGGAAGGGGGACCGCGTCAGCGGTGGATAGGGTGCTTTCGTAAATCGCCTGCTTGAAACGTATTTCCCCACTCTCTTTCATGCCGCCAGTGCACTATCCGCCCCTTCGGGGCACCTTCCCCTCGAGGGGAAGGCTATTCATGCTCGCGGCGAAGCCGCCACATTCATTTCTCATTCCTCATTCCTCATTTGAGCAAAGCGTTCCTCCCCGATCAAGGAACCGCACGCCCCGTGGGCTAACCCTTACCCCATATGCTACAATAGACATAATCAATCAAATGAAAGAAGGTCAATCGAAATGAGCGTATGCAATCTGTGTCCGCGTGCGTGCAAGGTGGTGCGCAGGGAGAGCATCACGGGCGAGGGTCAGCTCGGCTACTGCCAGAGCGGGATGCTGCCGGTGATTTCCCGCGCGGCTCTTCATCACTGGGAGGAGCCGTGCATCGCAGGGACGCGCGGGGCGGGGACGGTCTTTTTCGCCGGGTGCAATCTGTCCTGCGTGTACTGTCAGAACTATGAGATCTCCGAAAGAAGAAAGGGCATCGAGGTCTCCGTCGAGCGACTGCGGGAGATCTACTTCGAGCTCATTGCGAAAGGGGCGCACAATATCGATCTTGTGACGCCGACGCATTACACCCATGCGATCTTCCAGAGTCTTCGCGAGCCGCTGCCGGTGCCGGTCGTTTATAACTGCGGCGGCTATGAGAGCGTGCATACCGTGGCCTTTCTGAGAAAGAAGGTACAGTGCTGGCTGCCGGATCTCAAGTATTATGATGCGGAGATCTCTGGGAAATACAGTGATGCGCCGGACTACTTCGAAAGGGCGAGTGCAGCCATCGAGCAGATGTTCAAAGAGACAGGGCCCTATGTGATCGGGGCGGATGGCATCTTGCAGAGGGGCGTCCTCATCCGCCATCTGATCCTTCCCGGTCAGGTGGAGGACACGAAACGGATCCTCGAGTATGTGGCGGAGACGTTCGAGCCAGGAGACGTCCTTTTCAGCCTCATGCGTCAGTACACGCCCTGCGGCCGCGCGGCGGAATTTCCGGAGATCGATCGCAGGATCACGGATGAAGAATACGAGGCGTGCGAGTCCTATATGGAGGAGCTCGGCATCATCGATGGCTACGTGCAGCAGAAGGAGAGCGCGGAAGCGGCCTTCATCCCTGCTTTTGATGGGACGGGCGTTTTAAGGAAACGCTGATTCAATCGCAGAGTCAGATTTTACAAGAATTTTTATACATAGCTTCGTCATAACCTTCCTTAAATAGCTCGCTATTCTCGTCAGGTTATTCCTCGCTATGCATAAAATTTCAAGAGTAAAATCAGACAACGATTGAATTAGTGTTTCCTTAAAATCATAAATCAGTAAAAAACCAGATCTCACATACGTGGGGTCTGGTTTTTAGGTTCGGAGGTAGCCCGTGGGGCGGGGCGCCTTTTGATTACTTTTGAAAGTTTCGCGCTCTCTAGTGAGGAGTGAGGAGTGAGGAGTGGTGGTGCGGCGCAAAAATTAGAAAGCGCCGCGGAGTATAAATAGGGCGATGCCCGAAGGTAGCATTGAAGTCCCTAGTCCCTAGTCACCAGTCACTTGAGACTGCTAATCCCTAGCCACTAGTCCCTAGCCACCAGTCAATAGTATAGCGATTTGTTAAATTCTGGACTTAGTGAGGAGTGAGAAGTAAGAAGTGCTGGAAGGGGCACACAATTCATATAGTGCCCAATACCACCTCATTATATAAAACTTTGCGGCGCTTCCTCATTTTATGCGCCGTACCTTCACTCCTAACTCCTAACTCCTAACTCCTAACTTGACTCGGAATTTGACTTACATGCCAGTTATTTAGAAAACGCAATACTAGCCACAAGCCTCCAGTCACTGATCCAAAATTTCTGCGAAGCGCTTCACAGGGGCCATGGGCGCCCGGTGCGCACCGATCTCTTTTTCCATCCACACGACGTCGTACCAGCGGTCGAATTTATATCCGCTCTTTTTGAAGTTGGCGACAAGGTCGTAGCCCATATGGCTGTGGAAATCGACGTTGTTCGTATCCACATAGGGATCGGGCGTGGCGGGATAGGTGATGCAGGCGTAGAGTGTGACGATGCCCTGTGCGCGAAGATAGATCTCAAGGGCTTCGTAGAGCTTGCGTCCCGCGCCGGTGTGACGAGCCTCCTGCGCAATGTAGATGGATGTCTCGACATTCCAGTCATAGGCGGGGCGGGTATGGAAGGCGCTGGCGTAGACGTAGCCTATGATCTTTCCTCCCCGCTCTGCGACGAGGTAGGGATAGGCTTCAAGGGTGGTCTGGATCCGGCGTCGGAATTCTTCTTCGCTGGGGACTTCGTATTCAAAGGTGATGGCGGTCTTTGTGACGTAGGGGGCATAGATCGCAAGCAGCGCCGCTGCGTCATCGGGGGTCGCGGTGCGGATGGTGATGGGAGAGGATGTCATAGGAAGCCTTTCAGAAGATACAATGACTTTTTGGGGGTCTCCAGGGGCGCAGTATCAGCCCGCCGTCTCAAATGCGGTTTTCCGCTTTTTCCATAAAAGGCTTTGCTTCTACGACGAAGCGGATATGTTCGGCCTCGCCGATTTCTCCACCTTCGTCATAGGCGATCAGGTGGAGGGTGATCTTCTTCCCTTTGACGACTGTGACGGTGGCTTCGGCGCGGACGGTGCTGCCGACGAGGGTGGGCTGCTTGTGGGCAAGGCCGATGAAGCCGCCGACGGTGGTTTCGCCTTCGGCGAGACCTTCCTTCACCGCATCGCAGGCGGCTTCTTCCATGAGAGCCGAGAGGACGGGGGTGGCGAGGACGGGGAGCGAGCCGCTTTTTACCACTTTCGCGGTATCATTTTCTGTGACGATCTTGGTGGCAGTGCCTTTCATTCCGATGGTGATGGACATGGGGATTCTCCTTTTTATCATAGATATCGATTGACCTGTTGGGATTGTTAGGGAAACACTGATTCTGTGATTGAATCAGCGTTTCCCTAGCTACTTCATTGTACCACGGACTATTATATATTTACATATGATATAATGGGTAGAGTAAAAAATAGAGACATCTGTCTCGGATAGGGGTGCTGTGTGGAAGACAACGACACAGAGATTTCTCAAAAAGAAGCGAAGAAGAAAGGTGTGCGCATCGCACTCGGTATGGCGGCGGGGCTGGCCATCGCCCTCTTGGGCGGCTGGTATTTCTATGCGGCAGACCACGGGGCGCGCAGCGGAAAGACGCAGGTCAGGATCGAAAAGAATGCGACGGGAGGCGATATCGCATCCCTTCTGGAAAAGCAGGGCGTCATACGAAGTGCTGTGCGCTTCCGCCTCTATGCCCGCCTTCTGGGGGAAGGAAATCAGTTGCAAAGCGGGGACTATGTGCTCGAAAAGGGGCTGACGATCCGGGACGCCATCGATGCCTTAAAGCATGGAAAGACGGAGGCATACTTGGTCACGGTACCGGAAGGCTCTACGGTGCATCAGATCGGAAGGCTCCTTGCGGAAGCGGACATTGAAGGGGCAGCAGACTTTGAGGCAGAAGCGGCGACCTATGGCCCCTTGAAATACCAGTACGGCCCCGTCGCGGTACCGATCAAGGCAGAAGGATTTCTCTTCGCAGATACGTACAGCATCCCCAAGGAGTACACGGCGCGCCAGATATTGGATCTCATGTATCGTCATACCGATGACATGCTGACGCCGGACATCCGAAAGAGGGCGGAGGCGAAGCACATGACACTGCATGATCTTTTCACGATCGCCTCGATGGTAGAGCGCGAGGCGCGTTTCCCGGAGGATCAGGTGCCGATCGCCTCCGTCATGCTGAAGAGACTTTCCATCGGCATGCCGCTCCAGATCGATGCGACGATCCAGTATGCCTTGGGCGAGCAGAAGGCGGAGCTGACCATCGCGGATACGCGCATCGACTCGCCGTACAATACGTATACGCACCCCGGCCTTCCGCCGGGGCCGATCGGCAGCCCGGGACTTCCTGCCATAGAGGCGGTGCTGGCTGCCGAGCCGGGTGACTACCTCTACTACGTCGCGCAGGCTGACGGGCATCATGTATTTACGAGATCCTACGAAGAGCACCAGCAGGAGACGGAGAATATTTATGGATCCAGTTCTTGAAGCACTGAAAAAAGAGTTAGAGATCGAAGCCGGCCGTGACCAGGTCCCCATCATCCGAGGCCCGGAGCGCTCGCTCCTCCTTTTGGCCGCCGAGAAGGCTTCGCCGAAGCGTATCCTTGAGATCGGGACAGCCATCGGCTACTCCGCGCTGCTTTTGGCAGAGCGTTTCCCGCTCGCAGAGATCGATACGCTCGAGATCGATCCTGCGCGCCATGCCCGCGCGGAGGAGGTCATGCGAGCGGCCGGCTTCTCGCAGCGCGTTCACTGCCATCTGGGCGATGCGGCAGAGCTTTTGGAAACGCTGGAAGGGCCCTATGATTTCCTGTACCTGGATGGTCCGAAGGGCCAGTACCTCCGGCAGCTGAAGGCCATCGAGCAAAAGCTATCGCCGCATGCCGTGATAGCGGCGGATAATGTGCTTTTCCGCGGCATGGTAGAAAGTGATGCACCTGTGCCGCATCGGTATCGGACGCTGGTCGTGCGCCTGAGGGAATATATAGCGTATGTGAGAACGTACTACGCTACGGTCATTTATAAGGATGGAGATGGACTGGCAGTCAGTGAGGAGTTAGAAGTTAGGAGTTAGAAGTGAGGAGTGGCGGTGCGGCGCATCAAATTTATAAAGCGCCGCGAAGTTTATATAATGAGGTTGCATGATGGATACCAATCAAACAGTAGCAAAGAAAAGCAAGCAGTTTGCGATTCATGTCATGAAATTGGTGGAGCATTTGCGGAAAAATAAGCGTCCGTACTTTATCATAGACCAAGTGGGGCGTTCGGGGACCAGCATTGGTGCCAATGTAATGGAAGCAGAGCATGCTATCACACCGAAGGAGTTTTTGCAGAAAATGTACATCGCCTATAAAGAGTCCAATGAAACGTTGTACTGGCTGGAACTGTTGCTTGAGAGTGGTTATGTTGCTCCAGAAGGTTATCAAAGACTATATACGGAGTGTAATGAAATAGAAAAAATGCTGTCTGCGATTACCAAAACGATGGCAGAAAAAATAAAAAGAAGCGGCGCTTTATAATTTTTGCGCCGCACCATCACTCCTCACTCCTAACTCCTCACTTCTAACTATTTAAAATAGCGTTTAACGGAAAGGTTTTAGATAATGAAAAAAATCGAATTATTAGCACCGGCGGGGACGATGGAAAAAATGAAAATGGCTCTTCTCTACGGAGCGGACGCCGTCTATCTTGCAGGGAAGGTCTTCGGCCTTCGCGCATACGGCGGCAATTTCACGAGGGAAGAAATGAAGGAAGCCGTCCAATATGCTCACGGGATGGGGAAGAAGGTCTACGTGACCGTGAATATCATCCCGCGCAATGAAGACCTGGAGGGGCTGGACGACTACCTGCGGTATCTGGAGGAGATCCACGTGGATGCGGCGCTGATCTCCGATCTCGGGGTCTTTTCACTGGCCCGCGAGGTGGCGCCGACTCTTCCGATCCATGTATCCACGCAGGCGAGCGCAGCGAACTGGCGGACGGTCAAGGTCTGGAAGGAGATGGGGGCAGAGCGCGTGGTGCTTGCCCGTGAAGTATCCGTGAAGGAAATGGCGGACATCCGCAAAAAGGTGAATATCGAGCTGGAGGTCTTCGGTCATGGCGCGATGTGTATTTCCTGGTCCGGCCGCTGCCTGCTTTCGAATTTCTTTACGCATGGCAAGCGCCAGTCGAACCGCGGCGAATGTATTCAGGCCTGCCGCTTCAAGTATTCGGTCATGGAAGAGTCCCGTCCCGGACAGTACTGGCCCATCGAGGAGGACGATCACGGGACATACATTTTCAACAGCAAAGACCTCTGCATGATCGATCACATCCCCGAGCTCATCGAGGGCGGCGCTTCTTCGCTCAAGATCGAGGGCCGCATGAAGAGCGTGTACTATGTGGCAGCGGTCGTCGCTGCCTACCGCAAGGCGATCGATACCTACTACGCAGAGCGCGGGGCTTACCGCGTGCGGGAGGAGTGGCGCGAGGAGCTGGAAAAAGTATCGCACCGTCCCTATACCACGGCGTTCGCTTTTCAGGAGGCGGATCATACCGCGCAGGAGTATGTCAAGTCACAGCCGGAGCAGCCGTATGATTTTGTCGGACTCATCCTGCCATCGGAAGAGGGGACGACCCGGGTGCAGCAGAGAAATCATTTCAAGGTGGGCGAGACTTTGGAGTACCTGACGCCGAAAGGGGATGTCGGCCTCTTCACGGTCGGACCGCTCACCAATGGAGAGGGCGAGGCAGTCGACCGTGCGCCGCATCCGCTCGAAGTCCTCACCATGCAGACGGAGATGAAGCTCCCTGCCTATACCATTTTAAGGAGACGTGCGAAACATGGATGATACCAGAGTGTATATAGAGATCCCGCCGGAAGCGGTGAATTATATCAACCGCATCATCGAGGGCTACGAGTACCTGGGCATTTTGACAACGCTTGATCCGAAGCGCGCCACCTGCCAGATCAATTCGACCGCTGACACGAGAGACATCGTCATCGATGTCCTGACGCATCTTACGGATGTGGATGTGAAGATCTTAGGGAGCAGGGAAGAAGCCGTGAAAAAGTAAAATGAGTGACTGGTGACTAGGGATTAGGGAGTGGGAGCCTCGAGTGACTAGTGGCTGGGGATTAAAAGCAAACGGTGATTGAAATAGCGCAATTAGCGAGCTGACCGTTCTGCAAGGAAGAGCGAGGGCTGCGCTCGAGATGACGATGGTGCGAAGCGCTATCAAAATTTTGCGGCGCTTCTATATTTTTATGCGCCGCACCACCATTTCGCATTTCGCATTTCTCATTTCTAATTTCTCATTCAAGCGATGCTTACAAACGGAATCAAAGGGCGAGCCATCCCACGGGCTCACCCTGTTTCCCTTGACACTTTCCCAATAGGTGCTATACTTGACTGCTAAAGACGTATTGTCTTGACAATGAAGAGAGATGATCATTGTCTCTTCGCCGTTTCATGATGATCTCGATGATCCACTTTCACATAAAGGAGATACAAATAATGGCTGCCAATGGACTTATTACAGACTTATACCAGCTGACCATGGCGAATGCGCTCTTCAAGAAGGGCATGCATGAACGCCGCGTGGTCTTTGACCGTTTCTATCGCAAGAATCCTTTCAATGGCGGCTATACCGTGGTCGCAGGGCTCGCGCACCTGCAGGAATTTGCTGAAAATTTCCGTTTCGATGCCGATGACATCGCCTACCTCAAGAGCCTTGGGATCTTCTATCCGGAATTTTTGGACTACCTGGCCGATTTCCGCTTCACGGGAGACATCTATGCCATGCCGGAAGGCACGGTCGCATTCCCCGGCGAGCTCCTGCTCCGTTTCCATGGCACCACGACAGAGGCGATGCTGATGGAGACAGGGCTCTCCATGATCATGAACCATGAAAGCCTCATCGCGACGAAGACGCGCCGTGTGCGCACCGTTGCGGGCAAGGATGCGCTGATGGAATTTGGCCTGCGCCGCGCGCAGGGCCATTCTGCCGGACTGTGGGGCGCGAGAGCGGCTATGATCGGCGGATTTAACGGCACCTCGAATGTCGAAGCAGGCAAGCTCTTCAGCATCCCGGTCCTCGGCACGATGGCGCACAGCTGGATCATGAGCTTCGACACCGAGCTCGAAGCCTTCGAAGAATATGTGAAGCAGTATCATAACAATCTCATCCTGCTGGCCGATACCTACAATGTGCTCGAGATGGGCGTGCCGGATGCGATCCGGATCTTCAAAGAGCTGAAAGCCAAGGGCGAGCTGCCGAAGGTCTACGGCATCCGTATCGACAGCGGTGACCTCGGCTACCTTTCCAAGGAAGCCAAGCGCATGTTCACGGAGGCCGGATTCCCGGATGCCATCATTTCCGGTTCGAATGATCTGGACGAATACCTCATCCAGTCCCTGAAGGAGCAGGGCTGCACCGTCACCAGCTGGGGCGTCGGCACGAAGATCATCACGGCGGACGGCTCTCCGTCCCTGGGCGGCGTCTTCAAGATGAGCGCCAGAGAAAAAGACGGCATCTTCGAACCGGTGATGAAGATCTCCAACGATGTCGCCAAGATGACGAATCCGGGCATCAAGGAGGTACGTCGTTTCTACAAGAAATCGAATGGCAAGATGATCACGGATCTCGTCTGCCTCACCAGCGAACCGATGCCGGACGGCGGCGATTACACGCTCGTCACCGAGTCGGCCAAGTGGCGCCGTAAGGAGCTGAAAGCAGGCACGTACACCTGTGTGGAAATGCTGAAGCCCGTCATGCAGAAGGGGGAAGCCGTCAAGCTCCCGACGCTTCCGGAAACCATCGCATATGCGAATGAGCAGATGGAGACCCTTTGGCCGGAATATACCCGTCTTCTGAATCCGAATATCATGGAAGTGAATCTCTCCGATGCCCTGCAGCAGCTGAAGAGTGAGATCATTGAAAAGGATCTCAAGAAATAAGAAAGAGCCAGCGGAAGCTGGCTCTTTTGTTGGTTTAGGGCTAAGTTTGAAAGCAGGGATTAGGAGTGACTAGTGATTTGTGACTGGTGACTGGGGATTAGTAGCTGGGGATTAGGTTTGCGATACGAGAAAATCGCTCATTTCAAACCTCCGCGGCGCTTCTGATTTTTATGCGCCGCTCCACCATTTCGCATTTCTAATTTCTTATTCAAGCGAAGCTTTCAAACGTAATCAAAGGGCAGCACGCCCCCGGGGCTAACCCCGAACCTTGAACCCCGACCCCCCAACTATGCTATAATAGAGGCACGAACTCCCACATATTTCCTGAAAGAAAGGTGACATAGATGAAACTTTCGAAATGGATGACGATTTCCATGGCATCTCTGGCGCTGGCAGGCGGTGTCCTGACAGCGGACGCAGACTCGATGGTTCTTTCCGGCGGTGAAAAGCTCGACCTTGGCGAGAAGGTCAGCGTCTTTGACGGCAAACGATCCTTCTTCGGCAGCCAGCTCCATGACTGGCTCATGGAGGACAAAGCGGTGACGACTGTGGAAGAGGCGATCAAGAAGGAGAATCTTTTCCCAAAGAACGAAGCCTACTCTCATGACGTGGCACAGATGGCGGTCGATGTACTGCGCCGCGGCAAGCTCTATCAGGTGAGAAGCGAGGACAAAGGCATCTGCTATCAGGGGATGGTCGTCTCGATCGCGCTCTCAGATGCTGACGAGATGAAGCTCGCCCTCTATAGCGCGGCGCTCGATACCCAGTCGAAGGAAGCGGTGAAAGACAATCAGGCAGAGGCGGAAGCCAAAGAGCTGGCACCTCTTCTGGCGATGGCGCATGGACAGCTCACAGTGAAGGCGCACTCGGACTGGGCGGACAAGACGTCGAAGAAAGGGCTTTCCTACAGCACGGGCAGCGCACAGATCTCCATCATCCGTGACGGCTTCACGCTTCCGGTCTATCTGAAAGCGATCATTCACAAGGATAAGGGCATGACGACCTATACCCTTCTCGCTGCGGATCAGGCGTCTGGCGCGTATTTTGAGCCTGTCGTCGACAAGGCGCTGGCAGGAGCTGGAAAATGAAACGCATGCTTTCACTCTGCATGGGAGCCGCCCTTCTTCTGACGGGCGGAATGTCAGAAGCGGATGGTATGGCTGGCAGTGGCGCAGTGCCTGCTCTCGCGGCAGGAGAGAGCGTCAGCACCGCGGCTGCCAAAGTCATGGAGCCGCTGCCGATGGAAGAGCTTCTCGCACTCATGCCGGAGAGCCGGGGATTTCTGGGAGATGGAAATCTTCCCAAAGGGATGACCTTTACGCCCTTTCACCTCTCCGCAGATCCACATCCCTCTGCGGGGCTGCTCTTCCTTCCCGGGAAGAAGCAGGATGCGTCCGTCATCGCTTTCGGGATGGAAATGAAAGGGGAAGCGGCAGAGGCCTATTTTCACGACATGTTCCTGCCGGAAGGCTTCACTCCGGCGGCGGGGCAGCGCATGCTCCACTTCAATATCGGTCTGATGGAGGCAGAAACGGTGCTGAACAACATCTTTCTTGAGACCGCCAAGGGGACGCGCGAGGCGACCGGTGAGCCCATCCCCTATGACCTCATGGGCGTCAGTATGATGCATGTGGAGCAGCTGCACAAGGTACTCAGCCAGCCAAAGACCTACGGCTTTGCCCTTTCGCCCTATCTGGTCGCTGACGGATGGGCGATCCCTCTCTATATGCGTGGCTTCCTTACCAAGACGGGCGAAGGCTACCGGAGCCTTCTCTTCCTCGGCTTCCAGAGCCAGAAGGATGCACTCGATCAGGCCAGCTATGAGATATTGAGATCCATGAAATAAAGGAAACGCTGATTCAATCGCAGAGTCTGATTTCATATGGATTTTTATACATAGCTTCGTCATCATCCTCCTTAAATAGCTCGCTATTCGCGTCAGATGATTCCTTGCTCTGTATAAAAATCCAAGAATGAAATCTGACAACGATTTAATCAGTGTTTCCTAAAAAAGACGTCACGATGCGAAAGCGTCATGACGTCTTTTTTTCGTGGTCAGCCCCATGGGGCGTGCTGCCCTTGGATTGCGTGCGAAAGAGGGGGAGCGGGTTCTATAGGTTCTACGGGTTCAGGGGGGGGAAAAAAGTGCGGCGCAAAAAATAATGAAGCGCCGCGGAGTTTTGATAGTGCTTCGCGCCGTCGTCATCTCGAGCGTAGTCGAGAGATCTTCCTTGCAGAACGGTTAGCATGCTAACTGCGCTACTTCAATCACCGCTTGCTTCTAATCCCTAATCCCTCATCCCTAGCCCCTGATAGCGAGTCATCCTGAAAATGGGTCAATTAAAAAGAAGAGCAGGGGATCCGTCGGATCTCGCGTCTTCTTTTTATGTGAAATTGTGGGAGAGGCTCTTGTTACCATTTTCCATCGATCAGCTTTTTGGCATGTTCGTTCAGCTTCCATTTCCATACGAGAAAGGGGCCGACGATGACGCCGAAGAGTGCCTGCAGGATCTCATACGGCAGCTTGATCCATGCATAGGCAGGCGTACTGTAGACATAGGCACGGCCGAGGGAATAGCCGACGACCATGATGACGGCGCCGACGAGGACAGCGATCACCGTAGAGAGTTTCGGCTTTTCCGCGAAAGCGTGGTGCGCGATGTAGGAGATCGCCATGGCCTGCAGACCGTGAGTGACGAGTGAGACGAACATCGGGAGCGGGTAGAAGAAGAAGTCTCCTAAAAATGCGCCGACGCCGCCGACGAGGAAGGCTCCCAGCGGATCGAGCATGAGTGCCGCTGCGACGATCACGATGTCGTTCAGGTACAGGTGACCGCCTGGGACGGGCAGACCGAAAGACGAAAGTCCGACATTGATCGCCATCAAAAGGCCGCAGATGGTGAGCCAGCGCGTATTGTGCTTCGTGTGGACGGAAAGGGAATGTGTGGTCAGTGTTTCTTCGTTTGTCATGAGAATTCTCCTTGCTGTATCTAGATGTTTGCATTATACTATGAAACTGGATATATAAAAATCACCAAAACATTGCAAAAAAGTAAGACCAGATGGAACGGGTTAGCCCATGGGGAGCAGTCCTTTGAGGCTCCTAATCCCTAATCCCGAGCTACTAGTCACCAGTCACTAGTCACTATTTTACGAAAGGATCCTCCTCATGACCGCCTACATGACCCTTTATCTTTCCATTCGTGATGCCATCACGTCAGGCGTCTATGGCTACGGAGTCAAGCTTCCTTCGAAGCGGCAGACCGCAGAGGCGCAGGGTGTCAGCCTCATCACGGTGGCACACGCCTATGATCTTCTTGTCGAGGAAGGCTACGTGGAGCCGCGGGAACGAAGCGGATACTTCGTCGTCTTCCGCGAGATGGATAACTACGGAGCGGCAGATCCCCGTCCGATGAGCCGCTCGATGGATATCGCCCGCGCGAAGACAGAACAGCGCGAGGCCGGAGAAAGAGACCTTTTTCCTTTTTCCATCTTTGCGCGCACGATGCGCAGCGTACTTTCCGCGTATGGAGAAAAGATCCTGGATCCTTCGCCGAACCATGGCTGCGAAGAGCTGCGGCGTGCGATCGCCTCCTATCTCGCCAGAAGCCGCCATATGCGCGTCTCCCCCGAGCAGATCCTGATCGGGTCGGGCGCGGAGTACCTCTATGGATTGAATATACAGGTGCTTGGACAGGGACAGATCTATGCGCTGGAAGACCCGTCCTACCAGAAGATCGAGCAGGTATATCGGGCGAACGGGATCTCTATCGATAAGCTCAGGATGGGGAAGAACGGTATAGAAACGAGCGAGCTCATCCGCACCCGTGCGAGGGTACTCCATGTGACGCCCTTCAACAGCTATCCCTCCGGCATCACGGCGACGGCCTCGAAGCGGGCTGAGTATCTGCGCTTCGCCCGTGAGCGTCATGCCATGATCATCGAAGATGATTTCGATTCCGAGTTTACCCTTCTCTCCAAGCCGGAGGATACGCTCTTCTCTATGGAGCCGGAGGGACACGTCATCTATATGAATAGCTTCTCGAAAACCATCGCGCCATCCATCCGCACGGGCTACCTGGTCCTCCCGCCGCAGATGGTCCCTCTCTATCAGCTGCGCGTGGGCTTCTACTCCTGCACCGTCCCCGTCTTTGACCAGCTCGTACTCGCTGAATTTATCAGTCAGGGGCATTTCGAAAGACACATCAACCGGGTCCGGCGGAGGAGACGGCTGCGGGCGAGCGTTTCCTCCATATAAAAAACCTAGTGACGCTCAATGGTATACCATTAATGCGTCACTAGGTGAGTCACTGGCTTATCATATGGATTTTAATGTTCTTCGAAGGTGCCAAATACGATGGCTTTACCATCTTTGACCATCTGCTGCCCGCGTGCAAATGTAGCATTCAACTGCAGTTTGTCATCAAGAAGTAGAATATCTGCATCACTTCCTTCAGCTAAGCATCCTTTCTTGGGATACAATTTCGTGTTTTGAGCTACATTGCTGGTAAATACAGTCAGGGCATCGGATAAAGATAATCCTTCTTCTTGCACCAGATCTCTGAATTCTTTTAACAGGGAATCTTCATTTGCCACGCCAACACCAATGTTATTGCCGTTATCATCAAAAATTGGCATGCTTCCGTTACCGTCAGAGCTGACAGAAATCTGACGCAATGGTACCCCTGCATCTAAGGCCTGGCGAATCCCCTTACTTGTTTTGACGACCGGATCGTCATCATCTTTAGGAGCAATACTGCTGGTAAAGTCCATCAGACCGCCGCTTTTTGCCCAATCAATGGCATCCGCAAAGAGATGCTTATTTCTGTTTACATGAGTTGGAATCACCTGCGTCTTAGGCAATTCTCCATTGGCTGTGATTTCTCTCAAATACTTGAGGCCATCTGTACCGTCACCGATGTGCATATTTACAACACCGGCTTTACCGCTTAGCATACCGCCTACTCGCGCTTCTGCCGTAATCTCGCGATATGCCGATACGGGAGACTGAGAAGAACGATGATCGCTCATGGCGATCTCACCGGTACCGATGACTTTATCAATTAAAACAATATCGCGTCGCACGCTCCCTGTGATTGTAGGAGTGGGCATCTCATAAGAACCGGAATAGATGTATGTACTGATACCTTCATTTTCCAAACCGCGAGCCTTTGCCAGTAAGCTTTCTACATGGCGCGTGATTCCGTCTGTACCAAGAAGTCCAAATACCGTAGTAACACCGGCGGTTGTGATCTTGCTTAATTGAATTTCTGGCGTACGGGTCTGAAAACCGCCTTCTCCGCCACCACCGATAATGTGAACATGGGCATCCATAAATCCAGGAACAGCACTCAGGCCATTTCCCTCAATGACTTGACACTGATAAACAGCCGGTAAAAATAGATCTTTACCCATAGCAGCGATTTTTTCGCCAGCGATCAAAATGTCTTGTATGCCTTTATCCTCTGGTGCAAATACATGAACATTTTTCAGAAGTTTAAAAAATGGTTTTGAGTTTTCCATAGCAGATTAGTCCTCCTGTCACAATTTTGCTCAACCACATTTAGAAGAAGAGCATGATTAAACGCATAGCCCAAATGGATAGCAGGGTGTTTATTAAGCAGATCATAATGATCGCAAAATAGTGGCGACTGTTCACACCGGAAATGCCGAGGCAACGTCCCACATTTTGAACAGGGTTTCCCATCAGATAAATACCGGGAACCATCACAGTGACCTGGATAGGATCCATAATGCCCTGCGTGAATAAGCTCATTAAGATACCAATGGCTCCGCCCATGCTCATGAGAGAACCTATAATCACAGTGGCTGCTTCTCCGGGAAGTCCCCACAGTCCCATAATAGGCTGAAAGGCCACGCCGATCAAATGGAGCAGTCCTGTTACGTCCAAGATTCGAATAATGACAAATGCCATAATTACATTGGGTAGCAAACTGGTGGTGCCAATAGTGAATCCCTTGCGAGCTCCTTCTACGAAAAGGTCCAGGACATTTTTCTTGTGTTCTTCGGTCATATTTTCCATTATATTCCTTCTTTAATCTTTACAGAACATTTTTAAGTACAGACGCATCAAATTTGCACCAACAATTTTAAAAACTAAAATAACGACCAAGGGTACAATGATCGGCGTTCCCAAAATAGCGAATGTAGCTGCGCCAGAAGAGAAATAATTGGTTAATCCGGCGCTGCCGCTTGTTTGATAAGTGATAACGATGCTTCTTTCCTTGTCGGTGAGTTTTCCGTTATCCACTAATTCCTTGATCATACCTGCTGCAGCATCCGTGCTCTGCAGATTAGCAATATTTGCAAGAGCTGTAACGCCTGGTACACCCAGCAATGGCTCTAAGATAGGAGTCATTAATTTTTCTGCAGCACGCAATCCGCCGAGCCCATCAATGACATTTACTAATCCCAGTGCCAAAATAACGGCTGGAATTAAAGTCAAGGCAAACATGAATCCATCTTTTGCGCCATTACCACCGATTCCGCGGAAGTTGGTGGCCTGCTCCCCTGTTATATTGCCAAAGCTTCCGGCCAAAACATTAAAGTCTAATACCTTTAGCGGTCCATTGGCAGAAGAGAAGATTCCCGAAAACATTAAAATTGCTATCAAAAAAGCGACATAACCATACCAGGGAACGTGAATTCGTGGTGTATCATTTTTTTTGTTACTATCTTGTTTCATACAATTCACCTTTAACCTTTATTTTCGATACCAAAAACTAGAGATACATGCAAGGGAAACACTGATTCAATCGTTGTCTGATTTCATTCTTGGATTTTTTATACAGAGCAAGGAATCATCTGACGCGAATAGCGAGCTATTTAAGGAAGATGATGACGAAGCTATGTATAAAAATCCATATGAAATCCGGCTCTGCTATTTAATCAGCGTTTCCCGAGATATAAGCAAATGTATCATATATCTTTTGTTGGGGCGTAAAAGCAAAACCGGAATGATGGAGTTTTGGGTTTTGCTTCACTGATACAGCAATAGCCACATGATTGCTGTTGAAAGACCTACCACCTCCTTAAAAGGCCACTTTTAGATCAAAAACGATCTAAAGGTGGCCTTGTTGCACTATTCAAAAATACATTTTATCAAATGTTTTTATTCATATGTAATGGTATTTTCTGATAGAATATAAAATGCCATCAATAATGAAATTCATAATAGCATTGCTTCCCGATATAGTCAAGGTCTTGTTAACATATAGGAGGGCTTTAAGCATTCCCCTTTATCATCCTCAACGTGTCAGTTTTTTGTGTGAAGAGGTACTTTCTGTGAAGGTCATTCTAACGGCAGGCTTTCCTATGTCCACTGGGCTTTCTTTTTCTTGCATGAATCCCCATTCTCCAGTACAATAGAGAAAAATCGTGAGAGTCATCGAAAGGAGAAATCACTATGCAGAGTTTTGAATTCACCCCGCAGGGCGTATGCGCCAGAAAGATCACCTTTGAACTGGAAAACGGTCTGATCCACCACCTTCATTTCGAGGGCGGCTGCCCGGGCAATCTGGCAGCGATCGGTAAGCTCCTCGAAGGCCGCAGCGCAAAGGAAGCGGCGGATATCCTGCTCGGCAATACCTGCCGCGACAAACAGACCTCCTGCGCCGATCAGCTCGCTCATGCGCTGATCGAAGCTATGGAAAAGACAGATGAGAAATAAAGAAACGGCGCGCATGCGCCGTTTTTTAGTGACTAGTGACTGTTGACTAGTGACTGGTGACTAGTGGCTAGTGGCTAGTGACTAGTGACTGGTAGCTAGGGATGAGTGGCTAGGGATTAGGTTTGCGATACGAAAAAACCGCTAGGTTCAAACCTTCGCGGCGCTTAGAGAAACACTGATTAAATCTGACTCTGCGATTGAATCAGCGTTTCCTTAGATCCTTCGACTCAGTTCTCCTGTTTCAGATAAGCCATTTTTTAACATACGACGTTTTTCTCCGCTCAGGATGACGAAATGCGCCGCACCACCCCCGCACTACCTATAGAAGCTGCTCCCCCTCTTTTGCAAACAATCAAGGGGCAGCACGTCCCCGGGGCTAACCCCGAACCCTGAACCCCTCTTTTTTTATTTGCATTTTCCCGCGTTCTATGCTACAGTATCTCCATATCCCAAAAGACTTTGACAGGAAATAGTAGAGAGACCGCTCGCTTTTAGAGAGCCATTGGAAGGTGGAAAATGGCAGGAGCATTTCATCGAACTCATCCTCGAGTCGCAGGCTGAAGGAAGTAGGCCTCGCCGGAATCTGACCGTTATCAGACAGAGTGCATATTTCTATGAAATATGAATGAGAGTGGTACCGCGAATCTTTCGTCTCTTGCGAGACGGAAGATTTTTTTATTGCACCAAAAGTGGGAGATTGCAGAGGAGGAAATAGTATGGGTATGACAATGACACAGAAGATCCTGGCCAAGCATGCCGGTGTCGATTCTGTGAAAGCAGGGGATCTGATTAACTGCCGCCTTGACTTGGTCATGGCGAATGATATCACCGCGCCGCCATCCATTGCGGAATTCAAGCGCATCGGTGTCCCGGTTTTCGATAAGGAGAAGATCGTTCTCGTTCCGGATCATTTCCAGCCGGCGAAGGATATCAAGTCTGCTGGACTTGCGAAGATCGTCCGCGACTTCGCGCATGAAAACGGCATCGTCAATTATTTCGAGCAGGGGCGCGTCGGTATCGAGCATGCGCTGCTCCCGGAAAAAGGTCTCGTAGGGCCGGGCATGGTTACCATCGGGGCGGACTCTCATACCTGCACCTACGGCGCGCTGGGCGGCTTCTCTACCGGCGTCGGTTCTACCGACCTCGGCGTTGCCATGGCGACTGGCGAAGCCTGGTTCAAAGTGCCGGATGCGATCAAAGTCGTCCTGACCGGTACGAAACCGGAAGACATCACCGGTAAAGACGTCATCCTGACGCTGATCGGCATGATCGGCGTCGACGGCGCGCTGTACCAGTCGCTGGAATTCACCGGCTCGGGTGTCCATTCCCTTTCCATGACCGACCGTTTCACCATTGCGAATATGGCGATCGAAGCGGGAGCGAAGAATGGTATTTTCCCTGTCGATGAAAAGACCATCACTTATATTGAAGGACGTTTTGACAAGCCCTATGAAGTTGTCGAAGCAGACGAAGACGCGCACTATGCCCGCATCGTAGAGATCGACCTCTCCTCTATGAAACCGGTCGTTTCCTTCCCGCACCTGCCGGAAAATACGAAGGTCATCGGCACCTTCGGGGAAATCAAGATCGATCAGGTCGTCATCGGTTCCTGCACGAACGGCCGTCTCGAGGATCTGGCTATCGCAGCCCGCATCTTCAAAGGTCACAAAGTTCATCCGAATGTCCGCTGCATCATCATCCCGGCGACACCGACCATTTATCTGCAGGCCATGCATGCCGGCTTCATCGAGACTTTCATCGATGCCGGCTGTGCCGTCTCTACCCCGACCTGCGGCCCGTGCCTCGGCGGCTACATGGGGATCCTCTCGAATGGAGAGAAATGCGTCTCTACCACGAATAGAAACTTCATCGGCCGCATGGGACCGACCGATTCTGAAATTTATCTGGCAGGCCCTCAGGTAGCAGCAGCCAGCGCTATCTTAGGACGTATTGCGGTACCGAAGGAGGTCAAATAACATGGCAGCATTAGAAGGAAAGGTTTGGCGCTACGGCGACAACATCGACACTGACGTCATCATTCCGGCCCGTTACCTGAATACCTTCGATCCGAAGGAACTCGCCAAGCACTGCATGGTGGATATCGACCCTACCTTCGCAGAGAACGTCAAGGCCGGCGACATCATGGTCGGCGGCAAAAACTTCGGCTGCGGATCCTCGCGCGAGCATGCGCCGGTTGCCATCAAAGAAAGCGGTGTACCCGTCGTCATTGCAGCGTCTTTCGCCCGCATTTTCTACAGAAACGGTATCAATGTAGGTCTGCCGCTTCTGGAAATCGGAGATGACGTCGAGAAGATCCACGCAGGCGATCAGCTTCGCATCGACATCTCCACCGGCAAGATCGAAAACCTCACCACCGGTGACACCTTCCAGGCGCCGCCGCTCCCGGGTTTCATTCAGGATATCGCCAAAGCCGGCGGGCTCATCAACTACGTAAAGGGAAAGAAGAAATAAGGCTGGTTGTCGGGTTCAAGGTTCAGGGTTCAGGTTTCTAGCCCTTTCTCATTTCCTTATGTACGGCAAAGCCTCTTCCCTTCGGGAAGGGGCCGCCCGTAGGGCAGGGATAGGGAGACAGATGGGCAGGCAGTTTTTTGCACCGATGAGGCTGACTACGGAATGAGACGGTGCGGTACGCTGGCTCATTCCAACAAATGCAATTAGCCTCGCTCGTACTGATTGATTGCCTGCGCATCTGTCCCCTTATCCCCCTGCCCCCTTTCCGAGGGAAAGGGGGTACGAAACGAGAATCTCGCTTTCTCGAACCCTGAACCCATCAACCTGAACCCTGAACCCTTTCCACTACATGACCATTGAAATATAAGGAATAAGGAGAAATATACCATGTCTAAACACATCGTTGTCATCCCGGGCGACGGCATCGGCACAGAAATCACCGATGCGGCTGTCGAAGTCCTGAAGAAAATCGATGACATTTATAAGATCGGCCTTACCTATGAATGGAAAGATGCAGGTGGCGCAGCCTACGACAAATTCGGCGAACCGCTGCCGCAGGATACCATTGATGCCTGCAAGAAGGCAGACGCCATCCTCTTCGGCGCTGTCGGCGGCGACCAGTGGGATCACTTAGAGCCGTCGCTGCGCCCTGAAAAAGCCATCCTCGGCCTGAGAAAAGCGCTTGGCCTTTATGTAAACCTCCGTCCCGTGAAGATTCAGGACTCCATGATCGAGTATTCTCCGTTGAAACCGGAAATTGCCAAAGGCACCGACATCATGATCGTCCGTGAGCTCGTCGGCGGCATCTACTTCGGCGACCGCTGCGAATCCGAAATCCATAACGGCGCAGAAAGAGCCTGGGATCTGGAAAACTACTCCGTGCCGGAAGTCGACCGCATCACCCGCTTCGCCATGGAAGCGGCCCGCAAGCGTCATGGCCACGTGACCAGCGTCGACAAATCCAATGTCCTTGCGACCTCCCGCCTCTGGAGACGCACCGTCATTAAGATCCATGACGAGGACTATCCGGATGTCCAGCTCGACCATATGTATGTCGACAACTGCGCGCAGCAGTTCGCCATCCATCCGTCCTTCTTCGACGTCGTCGTCACCGGAAATCTCTTCGGCGACATCCTCTCTGATGAAGCCGCTGTCCTCTCCGGCTCTATCGGCATGCTCCCCTCTGCCTCTATCGGCAATGAGACCAGCCTCTATGAACCGATCCATGGCTCGGCACCGGACATCGCAGGCAAAGGCATCGCGAATCCGATCGCGACCATCCTTTCCGCTGCCATGCTCCTTCGCTACTCCCTCAATGAAGACAAAGCCGCTGATGCCATCGAAGCTGCTGTCAATCAGGCCCTCGATGACGGCTACCGCACCGGTGACATCTACAAAGAAGGCATGAAGAAAGTCAATGGCCGCGGCATGACCGACGCCATTCTCGCACGCATCCAATAAAATATGGCAATCAAAAAGGGGCTGTGAAGAAATGAATCCTCATTTCTTCACAGCCCCTTTTTACTTTGCTTTCATTTGGTTCAGGGTTCAGGGTTCAGGGTTCAGGGTTCAAGGTTCAGGGCTCTCGTGGCGGCTTCGCCGCCTTT
>CAVBQN010000023.1:0-24076 GCA_963597545.1 Fusicatenibacter saccharivorans | reverse complement strand
AGAGAGCTTGTGCATCTTCTGCGCTCTCACACCGTCATATTTCAATATATCGAAAAATCATCAACGAACAAAGTAATAAAGTCGGTGCAAAACATTCGAGAATATCAGCAAAAATGACTTATGGACAAAAGAAAAAAGAGCAACAATACAATGAGAAAAAAAGAAGGGGTAAAATATTTAGGACTGCCTAACTAGGAATTTGTAAATAATATTTGTGCTATTATTAGTTGAGAATGGTATAAAAAAAACTTACTATAGGCTTTTTTGCTTCTAACAGCTTTTCTTAAAAGAAAAGCTGAAATAAACGTTAAAAAGAATATTTGAGTAAACACAAATGAAGAAGAAAGGAAGAAAAGAAATGAACCGAGATGACGAATCTAAATTTCAAGTAGGAGATAGAGTGTATGCTCCGTTTCATGGCTATGGTACTGTGATAAAAGTACACGAGCATCCTTCCGTTTATCCTATCGTAGTAAAGTGGGATAATAGTAACACTCGCCATGTTGAAGAAGTCAACTCGTTTACCGAAGATGGTTATTTATCAACATGGACTAAGACGGATGATACTCGCATATCTATAGCCAGAGAACCCCCGAAGGAGGAGAAAGAATTGGGAGATTTACGAGAAGGAAGAAAAATGAAAGAACGGGCAAATCCTTCGCCAAATGAAGTGTGGCGTCATTTCAAGGGTAGGGAATACAAGATCATTGCTATTGCTGAACACACAGAAACAGGCGAAAAATTAGTGATTTACCAAGCCCTATATGGGAAATACGGAATTTACGCTCGCCCGCTGCATATGTATATGAGTGAAGTAGACCACAAGAAATATCCAGAGGTCAAACAAAAATACAGATTCGAGAAAATAACCAATTAGCCAAGAAAGGAAATCCAAAGAAGCCGGGAAATGAATATATTTGAAAACAACGCACTTCAAGATAAACAAAAGCTGGAATGCTGGGTATTCCGAATTGCACAAAAAAAGTGGGGGATAACGGGAAGAGACTGTATAAAAATATTCAAAGAAAATGATATTTTCAATATCATTACAGAAAACATGATTATATTGAAAGAAAGCAGTGAAGAACATATTGTTTGCAATATAGAAGATATACTTGAAAAAGTAAACGCAGAAGAGCTGAACAAACAAATAGCAACACTTCAAAACCAAAAAAAGGCAGCTAAACCCCAGAATATCATGTACCGTACTAGAAAAGAATGCCGAGCTGTAAATGTAATGCAAGACATGATATATTTACTTGCAAAAAGAAAGCATCTTACATTTGAAAAAGCATTAGAAAAATTCGTAAAAACGACCATGTATGAAGCACTATTCAATTACCAAACTGAATTATGGGACAAAAAACCAGTATGTTTATTGGGAATATTTGATAAATGGAATACTAAAAAGCAAATAACATAGAAGCAAAAACGAGGAGCCCCAGAAAAGCGCTCCTCGTTTTTATATGAAAAATCATGAACTTTTGTACGTGGAAATCAGAAACTTTTACTTTAATAGAAGTTTCCGACTTCGAATAACGAAACTTTTGAATTTATGAGGGAATATAATTTTGCAGTAAAATATCGTAAATTACGGTAAATTGTCGTAATTTACGATAAAGTGCAGTAAAGTGCGATAAAGAACGGTAAATAAAATACAGATAAGTCAATAAAAAAGGAGCTGCGAAGAAATGAGGATTCATTTCTTCACAGCTCCTTCTTTTTTAAATTTACTTACCTTACGCTCATTGCTTTGCCATCTGTCTCTGATACATAGAAGTCAGTGCATCCTGCAGAACCTGAGAAAAGTTTACATGATTGTTTTCTGCGAATGTATTCAGCCAGGCAGGAATCGTCAGATTTTTTCGAACGGCTTTATTTCCATAGCGCTCTGCATAGGCATTCATATCCAGAACCAATATATTGACAAATCCATCCGGGCTATCTGGATGAATAGTGCTCCGATCACTTGCTACCGGAACCAGACGACCTTCTTCCATTTCATCCAATACCCAGCCGGAAGCGGCATCGGTTGCCATGGCGATTGCATTCTCCAAAGAATCTCCTTCGCTGATGCAACCGGGAAGGTCAGGAACAACTACCGTATAAGCGCCTGGCTTATCTTCACACGGATAGAAGCAAGCAGGATAAAGTAATTTTTTCATAAGAATCGCCCCCTTATCAAATCAATCGGGACGTATCAAGTCCCGCAGCAGTAAAAATCGATTTCACGGTTCTTTTATCTAAATCGCCTTTGTGACAGGGAACGGTAATCTTTCCCGGTCTCCCAGAATGCGTGTATTGATAGTGAGAACCTCTGACAGCCTTTTGGACCCACCCGTTGTCTTCTAATATTTTGATGACTTCTCTGAATTTCATTGCTCCGTCCTCTTTCTTCATTATACGCATTATACACATTTTGTAAAGGTCACTTATCATTATCATGGCAGAACCCCACCCAAAAGGCGATGTGAAATAACGATTATCTCAGTTTCGCATTCCATCTGCCGCGGGGAACTTGCAGTTCTCATAAGAGTGACCGAGAGACCTTATCCTAGTTCCTTTTTATTGACTTAATAAGAATGCGGTTTCATCAAAACATCCAAGGAAGAAAAAGAATGAGAAATAGAATCAATCTTGTCGCGATAAAGATCAAGAGTTCCAGGAATAAAATGCACGTAAGTGGACATAGTAATCTGAGAGTTCTTATGACCAAGACGTTTAGCAACAACAGGAACCGGAATACCACTAGCTAAAAGAAGAGACGCATGTGTATGCCGTAAACAATGAAAAGTCAGTGCCTGATTCACTTTAAGCTGCTTACGAATTTTACAGAAAGCACCAACAAGCACGCTTGTAGTAATAAAAGGATAGACTCGCTGAACAGACAAAGTACATACATATCCAGTATCAGAAGGGTCTCGGGAATTGGCATATGCTTGCCGAAGAATACTCAAAAGAGGAGCTGGAATAGAAATGGTGCGAATACCACTTGAGGTTTTTGTTGTGGGCTGAACATAAAACTTTAAATCGCCTCCAAGAGCAATGATTTTGTTAATAGACAAAAGTTCATGCTCGAAATCGATATCAGCCCAGGTTAAAGCAAGAACTTCGCCAAGGCGCGCCCCTGTATAAAGACCGATCATGAACGGCAAATAGACAAAAGAATCATGTTCGTGAAAATATTTCAAAAACTGCTGAATATCATGCGAAGAAAAAACTTTAATGGGAGGGGCTGAAATATTTCTAGGAGTCTCTATAGCAGCTGAATAATCAAAAGGGATTATCTGTAAATCATACGCTTTCTTTATTGCAGAATGGAAAAAAGCATGAATACAATTCAAAGTATGAGGATTTAACACCAAAGTCAATTCATTAAAAAGCTTTTGAATCAAAAACATATTTGAACGGTCATTTAATTTTAAATCCAAAATTGGAAGCAAACGTTTCAAATAAGAAATATACGAACGAAGTGTTGAAGGACGAACATGGGTTTTATAAGTCTTGACATAGGTGATTATCCATTCTCCAATGGTCATGTTTTTCTGAAAAACAACATCATTCGAGAAAATATCATTCAAAGAGACTTTGAGCCACATAGCAGCTTCTTTCTGCGTATAAAATCGACGAACAATTCGTCCGCATTCTGGATGAGATATTGCTGCACACCATCTTTTTGTTCCTTTACGGGTCGATTCATAATAAATGGACCCAGAACCATTCATTCTCTTTTTCAAAAAGCATCATTCCCCTATACAAGAAATTATAAAAACTCTAATGGACAAAGAATCTTGAAATATCATACAATCAAAAAAGATAGAAAGCAAGGGGCAATTCGAGCATGATGAATGGAAAAGAACAAAAAATGTTTTGTTTGATAAATGCGTAAATTCTATTTATAATAGAAATGCGAAATACAGAAATTCTATGAATAATAGATATCTTTAAATTCACTCCAAATGGAGTGAACTTTAAGAAGAGTATTTTGTTTTGAGTTAAAAGGGGGAAAATAAATGAGCTATATCACCATAAAAGAATTTGCAGAAAAAGAAAACCTGCCGTTGGAATCGATCAGGCGTATGTGTAAAAGAAATATACTCCCCAGCATCAAAGCCGGACATGGATATTATGTCAATTTTGAAAGAGCGGAAGCAGCACTAAAAGAAATGGAAACAACACCGATCAAGACACAAAAAAAGAGAAAAGGAAGAACAGTTCCGGGGAATAAAGAACCGTTAACAAGCAAGGAATGCATAGACGAACTGACTAAGTTCATTAAAACAAGGAAATAAAAGGAGAAAACAATGGCTATTTATTTTTTACTTCGCAGATATAGAAAAATCATTATTGCAATTATTATAGGCACCATGTTAACAGGCGGGGCAGCAGATACCATGCTTGAAACACTAAAAAATTCCGGAGATTTACCAGACTATGTATTGCTTTCAGCAATCAATAATCATAAGGAAGAAATAAAAAACTGGGCAGAAAATATTGACCCAGAAGCAGTTAAAGAAGGATTGCACAAACTGGATATACTTCTGGGGACACAGAAAGAGTGATGCTATGAAAGAGGAAGTGTGTAAAGTTTGTGGAAAAGCGCTTCCCATGGGAAGACGGAAATATTGTAGTTATGAATGCTGCAGATATGCAAACAAACATGATTTAACAAATAAGCATGAAGATGAGCCAACAGCTAAGGTATATAAAACATTTTATTGTGCCTATTGCCAAAAAAGAGTGGAAATAACAAGCCCAAAAGATAAACGAAAAAGATTTTGTTCCATTAAATGTGAAAGAGCATATTGGAAACACTCTGCAGAAAAGAAAAAAAGAAAAGCGGGAAAGGAGAAGAACCATGACTAACAAAGCCAAAATAATTTTAAGCAATTTGATGGATTGTGAAAATGATGACTGGGAAGCCGTAACGAACTGCGGATATGACTTACGAGAATTAGCAGAGAACTTTGTAAGGGAATATCAGCGGATGCCTAACATGGAAGACATCATTTTTATGATCCTTGTAAAAGGGATTAAAGAACTGGGTCTGACTATAGATGGAAAAGAAAGGCATAGTAAAAAAGAAAGGAATGAAATTAACAAACTAAAATATCACATGAACAAAAAAGAACCAGATAAAACAGATTTTTTGATTACAGTAGATGGATGTAATTCTTATATTGAAATCAATAAACATAAGAAGATTTACGAATCATATTTTGGGAAAGAACTGGATGCTATTGAAGAAAATATGGGGTTTCTTTTTATAAATCGAAACAAGCACCAGAAAGACTGAAAAGAAAACAAAAACTCGAAACAATCAAAGATAATAATGTTCAAATGAAATAGGGCAAGGACCAAGCCGCGATTCAAATCGCGGCTGATTCATGTATATAGGAATATGTCGAGAAAAAGCAGCACAAATAGAGACAAAATAGAGTTTTTGCTTGTTTCGTTACGTAAAGGGGAAATGGAACCATGAAAAAAGAATTTATCATGATAAAAACATGGAAAACAGAAAAAGATGACCCAATTATCATGATGGATAGCGCTTCTCAAGAAAAGATGATAGAGGCAGCACACGAATACACAAAGGACATCAAAGGCAAAATATTATATTCAGTCTTAGTACTGAATGGATATGACAATGAAAAAGAACTCCTAGAAGAGGAAAACCTGAAAACCAAAAAGATAATCAAAGAAAAGAACTGGAACGGAAAGAAATGGTTTTTCTCAAAAAGCACAGTAACGATTTCAGAAAAAACAGGTGTGTTGCGTTCGGTATTCCCTTTAAGCAAAGAAGAAGAAGCCATCATGGCTGAATTACCCATACGAATACAGGACCTGGTGAAAGACGAATACTACAACAACTAAATTAACCAGGCAAAGGAGGAGATATCTAGCATGTATGTCATTTACACCATACGAACATGGAAAGATCACCGAGTAAAAGAAAAAGCGGGGCAATGTATCTATCGAAAGGATATTGAGAAAATCATCAAAAGAGAAACAGAGGATTGGAAAAGCGACAGAAAGAAGCCGGGAGAAAAGCTGACTTTTGATATTGAAATTCAACCATTCAAGAAAGAGGGAAACAATGAACATACGAATAACCCCAATAAGCACCAATGAAATCGAAGCCACAAAAGAAGAAACGAACTTCATTGAAAAAATGGGGAAAGCAAATATAACTCCTAAAGAAATCAAAACCTTGCTAGAGGCAGAATGCATATATTTGTCGCACCCTTATGGAGGTAAAGAAGAAAACATCCAAAAAGCAGGAGAATATGCGAAAACGCTTATTCAAAAGAGCAGAATTATGAAAGAAGGAGACATAACAATACTATCTCCCATTCATAACTTTACTTGGCTGTCATATCATGCAAAAGAAACAGAGGAATATGAAGAAGATATAAAAAGCTGTCTAGTTCTACTCAAAAGGACAGATGCGTTAGTGCTTTGCGGATCATGGAAACAAAGCTATGGATGCCGATTGGAATATCTATATGCATTGAAACTCAATTTGCCAATTTTCAAAATCAATATTATTTAGACAAAAGGAGAAATGAACATGGAAAAAACAAGAGGATTTGCTATTTGCAAAGGATATGAAGGGAAAACCCGTTTACCGCTTCATGGAAGCCCGGAAAGCGCTGGATATGATTTATTCTGTCCAGAAGATATTACTGTTTATTGCGGGCAGACTGTATTGGTAAAAACAGGAATCAAAGCTTATATGCAGCATGGTGAAGTATTGAAAATTTATCCAAGATCGTCTTATGGAATCAAAAAGGGAATGGAACTGGCAAATACAGTAGGCATTATCGATAAAGACTACTATAACAATCCAGATAATGAAGGAAATATCATTGTAGGAATCAGAAATGCAGGACCAATCCCATTTACCATCAAAAAGGGCGAACGATTTGCACAGGCGATTTTTGAAGTATTTCTTGAAGCAGACAAAGAGACATACACACAGAAAAAAGAAGAAAGAAAAGGTGGTATTGGAAGTACGGGAGAAATTTAAAGGGGAAAAAGCAAACTGACAGTATCCAAATCAAAGCTAAAAGAAAAGGAAAAACCCAAAATGAAAAACACAATAGAAACTTTGTCAAAAAAATGGAAAAGACCGATACGTAAAATCATTGAAGTCATGAGAATTGACGGAAAAGACGAATATCTCGAAGAAGCGATTCCAGACGCCGAAGAAAATTTCACACTGAGAGATGCAGCAAGATGCGCCAAGGGCATTTATGAACAATATGGGTCAAGTGTAGATAGAGTTGATTTTAGAGAAAGAGAAATCATGCCCCTCGAAAAATGTGAAGAAGAAATCATCCTCCTCGCAAAATGCGAAGGATTGGACGAATTGGACGAGGACGATTCTGAAGACGACTTCGTATCGGAGAGACAAATACTCCTCGAAAAAAGAAAAGAATTGGACGAATTGAAATTGGACGAGGACGACTTTGAAAACGTAGACGTATCGGAGACACCAGCACTATATGAGGGAAATGAATATAAAAGTTATTTATACAATGTTGATGAGGAAGAATATCTCTTTAACATTGATGAAACTGTTCTTTATCTTATGAAAGAAGGAAGATTGATTGACATCGAAAACAAGGAAATACAAAACAAAATTTACAAAATAGTAACAGTAAAAGATGTAAAAGGGAAAGCGAGGAAGCTGGTATACACATGGAATGAAAAAAAGAAAGAGTATAGAGCAAGGTCATATCCTGAAGAAGACGTACAAGAAATTTTAGAAAAATATCCAGATGATGAAGAGTACTTATATGGTTTTAGCTTAGAAAGATGGATAAACAAAGGCTGCTTGGGCTTGCTGTAAAAAGGAAAGGAGAAAAAATGAATCATGAATTAAGAGTCGAGTTTTGGGGAGATTACGCCTGCTTCACAAGATCCGAGATGAAAGTAGAACGAGTCTCCTACGAAGTCATGACCCCCTCGGCTGCCAGAAACATGCTACAGGCAATTTTCTGGCATCCAGGCTTCAATTATGTCATTGATGAAATTGACATCATGCACCCAATCCGGATGACCAATATCCGAAGAAATGAAATGGGAGCAAAAATCACAATGAACGGAAGCCTCGCGAAAGCCAAAAATGGGGAAGAGATGAATCTATCCCCCAAAGAAAATATCCAACAGCGTGCTTCGCTCATTCTGAAAGATGTAAGGTATCTGGTTCATTTTCACCTTACGATGACGAAAGACGCACATGAAAAAGACAACATTGTAAAGTTCACCGAAATGCTCAAAAGAAGAGCTTCCAAAGGACAGTGCTTCACACAGCCCTATTTGGGATGCAGGGAATTTGCTGCAGGGTTCCGTCTGGTAGGAGAAGAAGAAACGCCCGTCCCATATCCGGAGACCAAAGATTTGGGATTCATGCTCTATGACATGGATTATACAAACAAAGAGAAAATCGTTCCCCAGTTCTTTCATGCAAAACTGAACCGCGGGCGTATGAACGTGAGAGAAGTGGAGGTGTATAGATAATGCTTCAGGAACTCGTTGAACTGTATGACGAACTCTGCAAGCAGGGGAAAGTCCTTCCAGAAGGATGGGGGATGGCCAAAGTCAGCCACAAAATCCAGCTGGACAAAGAAGGCCATTGCAAAGGAATCATCTCTGCGAAAGAAAAAATCAAAGTAAAAAATGGGAAAAAAGAAGTAGAAATCGCACCGACGAGAAAAGTCCCGCTCCCTGTCATTCGAACCATCAGCGTAAAAGCCAATTTTCTTTGCGATACGCCAACCTACCTTTTAGGCGTGGCAAAGGATGGAAACAAGGAACGCGCTAATGAATGCTTCGAAGCAGCACGGAAACTCCACCATAAAGTGCTGGATCATTGCTCGCCAGCAGAAGCCAAAGCCATTCTTGCCTTTTTTGATACCTGGGACTATAAACACGCTGAAACAGACCCCATGATTCAAGAAAGAATCGAAGAACTTGCTGCAGCCAATAATCTGATTTTCACGGTAGATGGCAAGGATACAACCACAAACCCAGATATTGAAGAAGCATGGAATAACTACCTGACAACAAGCAGAGAAACAGCAAAGAATACCCTAAAAGGACAGTGTCTGGTCACAGGAGAGAGAAATCAGCCGATTGCCATTCTTCACCCCAAAATCAAAGGGGTGGCAGGAGCCAAAACAACCGGCGCGAATCTCGTATCATTCAATGAACCAGCCTTCTGTTCCTATGGTAAAGATAAAAAACAAGGGGAAAATTCACCCATCAGTGAACATGCCGCCTTTGCCTATGGCACCGCTCTCAATCAGCTGCTTGCCGATCGACAGCATACGCAGATTATCGGTGACATGACGGTGGTCTACTGGTCTAAACATGCCATTACTGCAGCGCAAGACGTAATTGCAGCCCGTTTGGGAAATGCTGAAGAAAGCAAGATGCATGGATGGGACGAAATCATCCAGCAGATTCAAAAAGGATTGACGGTGGATATAGATGAAGAAACTTTAGAAAAGAGTGAACCATTCTATATTCTGGGACTTGCCCCAAACGCATCCAGGATTGCCGTCCGATTCTTTGAGAAAAACACATTTGGAGAGGTACTGAAAAAACTGGAAGCACACCAGAACCGAATGAAACTTCAGGGACCCGAATGGGAAAAAGGTGAAATTCCGCTTTGGAAGATTTTGAAAGAAACAGTGAACCCAAACAGCAAAGAAAACTGCAGCTCCCCCTTAATCGCAGGGAGTCTCCTTCGTTCCATTCTGACCGATTCAAAATACCCCGAAAGCATGTATCACCAGATGCTGCAGCGAGTATTTAAAGACCAAGACAAACCAGCAGAAGCCGGTAGTAAGGCAACATACAAAGTTAGTCACACAAAGGCTGCATTCATCAAAGCCTATTTATTAAAAAATGCCACAAAACATTGGGAGGGAAAGTTACAAATGGCAGTCAACACAGAAACAACAGAAATTTCTTATGTATTAGGAAGACTTTTTTCCGTATTGGAAGACATTCAGAAAAATGCCATCCCGGAAATCAATGCAACCATCAAGAGACGCTATTTCAATAGCGCATGCACCACCCCGGCAGCAGTATTCCCGATTTTACTAAAACTTACGAACAGTCATATTAGTAAATTCGAGAAACCCAAAGCCATTTACTTTAAGAAAAAAATGGGTGCATTGATGGATCAGATTGAAATGCCAAATACTGGAATGCCATTCCCAAAGAGACTGAATCTCGAAGAACAGGGAGCATTCGTACTTGGATATTATCAGGAAACACAGGCAAGATATGTAAAAAAACAGGAGGAAAAATAAAATGAGTGAAGTAATTAAGAACAGATACGATTTTATGGTACTTTTTGATGTAACTAACGGAAACCCGAATGGGGATCCGGACGCAGGGAATATGCCAAGAATGGATCCGGAAACAGGACTCGGACTCGTCACAGACGTATGCCTCAAACGAAAAATCCGTAATTATGTAGAAACAGCAAAAGAGAATAAAAAGGGCTACAGAATCTATATCAAAGACGGAGTACCGCTGGAAAGAAGCGATAAAGAAGCCCTGGAATATGCAGGAATTGAAGATATCAAAGACATCAAAAAGAAAGACCCAGAAGCTGACGTAAAAATGAAGGACTTCATGTGTTCCAATTTCTTTGATATCCGTACCTTTGGAGCCGTCATGACCACCTTTGTAAAAGGCGCTTTGAACTGTGGACAGGTGCGCGGTCCTGTCCAGCTCGGATTTGCTAGAAGCATCGATCCAATTACCCCACAGGATATCACACTGACACGAGTAGCTATTACTAGGGAAGAAGATGCTAAAGAAAAGAAAACAGAAATGGGGCATAAGTTCATTGTTCCATACGGACTCTATCGAGTAGAAGGATACGTGTCAGCGAACTTAGCCAGAAGAAGCACCCATTTTACAGAAGAGGATCTGGCGCTGCTTTGGGAAGCTATCGTCAATATGTTTGAGAACGATCATTCAGCAGCTAGAGGGGACATGGCCGTAAGAGAACTCATTGTGTTCAAACATGAAAGCGAACTTGGAAATACGCCCGCCTATAAATTGTTTGAAAGAGTACATGTAGAACAGAAAGATCCAAACAATACGCCAAGATCCTATAGCGATTATGAAGTAACTATTGATACGGAAAATCTGCCGAAAGGAGTTACAATCGAGAGAAAAGTATAAGCAGCACCGGCGCGAACCATAAGCAACACAAAGAAGAAAAGCCAAAAAAGCAAGGCAGAAAATAGGCTTTTTCTTGGTTCGCGGAAATGAACAGAAGAAGCAGGATAAAATCATAAGAAAATCCTACCACCGTCGCTCCCCATACGGGGAGCGAGAATTGAAAAACATTATAATCACAAAATGTGAAGAGTGAACCGTGTCGCTCCCCATACGGGGAGCGAGAATTGAAAATTCAAATCTGTGCAGAACAAGCTGGAATATGCCGGTCGCTCCCCATACGGGGAGAGTGAATTGAAATTGCAAACAATATTTGCAGAATGCGAGTATTTGTGGTCGCTCCCCATACGGGGAACGAGAATTGAAATAGTCCCGGTGTCTATAAGGATGACTGCCTCAGTGTCGCTCCCCATACGGGGAACGAGAATTGAAATAACAATCTGCCACCGGAAAGCGGGGTGCGTAAATGTCGCTCCCCATACGGGGAGCGAGAATTGAAAATACAGGGGCTCATGATGCTAAAGGAGCAGATTATGTCGCTCCCCATCCGGGGAGCGTGAATTGAAACTGTTCGGACGGTAAAATGCACCCAGAGCAAATGATCGCTTTCCATGCGGGGAGCGTGAATTGAAACCAAAGATCCTGAAAGGTATGTATATCCTCACGATTGCTCCCAATGCGGGGAGCGTGAATTGAAACTTCCCAGATATCTTGGTGCTGCAGATACGCCATATCGCTCCCCATGGGGGGAGCGTGAATTGAAATAGCGCGGTTGGGGACGAATTAATTATGGGGCGTTATCGCTCCCTCTGCGGGGAGCTTGAATTGAAACATTGGAAATAAAGAGACAAGTAAAGATTGCCCTATCGCTCCCAATACGGGGAGCGTGAATTGAAAAAAATCAGTTTTATCAGTTGAAAGACTGGTAAAAATCGCTCCCCATGCGGGGAGCGTGAATTGAAAATTCTGCAGTTGTTTGACACAGCGGGATATCTTTGGCTGCTCCCCATGTGGGAAGCGTGAATTGAAAAAACAAAGCAGTTATAAATAAGCTCAACAACCGTGATCGCTCCCCATGCGGGGAGCGAGAATTGAAAACGACAAAAGATCGTCTATGCAACATCGCAGATTTGTCACTCCCCAAGCAGGGAGCGAGAATTGAAATATGGTGGCAGTAATGCGCGATGAACTGGAAGTAAGTCGCTCCCCAAGCAGGGAGCGAGAATTGAAATTTCAGTCTGGACATTCTCATTCACCGACTTGATTTGTCGCTCCCCACGCAAGGAGCGAGAATTGAAATATCCTTGGACGCGGGGATGCCAAAAAAAGAAAATCGCTCCCCATGCGGGGAGCGTGAATTGAAAATACACTTGATAAGTACGAAATAAAGGCATATCAAGATCGCTCTCCATACGGAGAGCGTGAATTGAAAAGTGATAATGTTAATAACACCGCCTGTGGCATCTGGTCGCTCCTCACTCGAGGAGCGTGAATTGAAAACTCAATATAGTAGGGGCCTTAAAGGATATCGAAAGTCGTTCCCCCCACGGGGAGCGTGAATTGAAAAATCTACCGCGTGCAGACGAAGGGCGCGATGCGAAGGTCGCTCCCCACGCGGAAGCGAGAATTGAAATAACGAGGAGAACAACGAGAAGACCAGCGAGCACTATCGCTTCCCACGCAGGGAGCGAGAATTGAAATCGCAAGCAAGCCATGCACCACTTTAGGAATGTAGCATCGCTCCTCACGCGAGGAGCGTGAATTGAAAAATAGATTGGTATATCCTGATTGATAGCCTCAAAAATCGCTCCCCACGCGGGGGCGTGAATTGAAATGATGTATGGAATTGTGGAATCAAGAATAAATACCGATTGCTCTCCATGCGGGGAGCATGAATTGAAATTCATCACATGCTTTCAAAGCCACCATCTTTTCCATCGCTCCCCATGAAAGGAGCGAGAATTGAAATTCCGGCGTGTGCTAGTGTGTCGTATACGCACAAAAATCGCTCTCCATGCGGGGAGCGTGAATTGAAATTCTTATGGTGTCAGCGATACCAATGCACTAAGCCACCGTTCCCCATATGAGGAACGCGAATTGAAATTGTAGTGAGGCTGCACATAAATACCATCGCTCCAATCGCTCTCCATACGGGGAGTGCGAATTGAAATTTAATGTTCCTCTTGTTGCTATTGTTGGCGAAAAGTCGCTCCCCATGTAGAGAACGTGAATTGAAATTCAGTATTAACACTTTTTAAACAAACTACTTAATTGGTCGCTCCCCATGCGGGAAGCAAGAATTGAAATAGAAACTCTATGATCACGATGCATGCGATGGTACATCGCTCCCCATACGGGGAGAGAGAATTGAAATCGTCAGCTGACTTCGAAACAAATAATGCTTCTTTGTCGCTCTCCGTATGAAGAGAGCGTGAATTGAAATTGTCAAAAGCGATAAGAACAGTGCAGAATCATATATCACCCCCTACGGAGGAAGTGAGAATTGAAATAATTTTGCGGATAATAAAGACCCTCTTAGAAAACTAAATCGCACCCCACATAGGGGCGAGAATTGAAATAAGTATTTCCTACGTAATTATGCTTTTGCGCTGAAATCGCTCACACCACACAAGAAGCGAGAATTGAAATGAAATATATAAATAAAGAAATGTGCAGAGAAAAATCGCTTCTCACGCAGGGGGAGCGTGAATTGAAATACCATTTTCTCTCCATTACCGAAGCTGCTACCCAATCGTTCCCCTTACGGGGAACGAGAATTGAAATTTTGTTGAGGATTATCGATTTGAAAGATAATAATGCCGCTCCCTAGAAGGTAGCGTGAATTGAAATGGTGATACCATAACCGAACAATCATATTCGCTCTCCAAGAGAGAGCGTGAATTGAAACAAGCACATAACGGATGTAATTATCTAGTTCCCATAGTACAATAACACAAAACAATTTTTTGATTTTTTTCAAAGAAAGAAGAGAAATAGCCCGCAATAAAATGCGGGCTGTTTTTTATGCTTTACTTACAAAGAAAGGTGATACCCTTGGTCAAATATGATGGAAAAGGAAATAGAATCATATTTCAAAATTTACGAGAAGAGAAGGTTTTAGAGTTCGTAAAAAACTACTATGGATATGAGAATTTCATTTCATACGAAGAATATGTAGTAAATACCGTAACGGGAGAAATAGTAGCAAAACTAAAGTTTGAAAGAGGAATGTATAATTTGTTATCACGAGAAGCAAGTTGAAAGGAGAAAAAATGGACGAAAAAGAATTTGATTTTGGTTTTTGGAGCTTATATCCAAATGTATTAAACGCTGGAGAACGATGCTTCAACGACTTGGGGGATTACTTTCATATTTCAGAAGAAGAAAAAGAAGAAGCTGAACGAGAAGCAAAGGACATAATCTTGGATGCATTGGTTAATGCAAGAGAGAAAGGATATAATCCTTTTGATGATAGTAAATCACTTATGCTTGCTAATCTCATAAACCAGGCAAAAATCGATGCGCTGATAAATATTATCTGTGAGAAAAAGAATCTCAATGAAGAAGATTTCGAACATTTTGCTTATGAAGATGGCGCTTTACTAGATGTAAAATACAAAGATGAAATTATTGCATAAGGAGGAAAAAATGAAAACAACAGCAATTTATACAAACAGCAAAGGGAAAACATTAGTAAAGCTCGAAAAAGGAGACAGAATTGAATGGGTGGTATGCAATGAATATAATAACCAGGCAAAAGAAGGCAGAAAATGGTCTTGGGGAGATTACTTTGATAGTTTTGAAGAAGCCACCCAGTATATGAATCAGCAAACCATCTTTCTTTTAGTAACTAACCAGATTTTTGATGAAGACGAACAATCTTATTATGGAATGACAAATCAGAAAGAAATCCGTATCTTTTCCACAAGAGAAAGAGCTATGGATGCAGCCGAAGAATATATAGAGGACATCTACCCGGAAGAGGAATGGGAAGAGATGTATAAAGCACTGAAAAAAAGACCTTATGAAAAAAGACCTTGTCGATACGAAAAATCAACCAATGAAGAATTCAAAGACGAAAGCAATACAGAATACATCGAAATTGTAGAAGTAGTGTTAAACACGGTAAATAACATTTTCAACCCAGTAAGAGTGTAAAGGAGAACATGATGCATAGTAAAATCTATAATCTGGAAGAAATAAATAGCAGATACGTTAACAATGACAATGATAAAAATGAGATAGAAGAAAGAATGGTTGAAAGCGGGAACGCCGACTATGTAGAAGAAGACAAAGGAGCAGATAAGGAAGACGCCAAAGCATGGTTGAAAGAATATTGGAATCAAAATGGATTGCCAGTGGAAGAAACAGAGAAAGATGTACTCGTTTTAAAAAAAGTAGATATCAAAAAATATCTAAAAAGATATGTAGAAAATACGAAAAAAGAGATTACTGAGATTTTAGCAAAAGAAACGAACATCGGCACCTTAACATCAAAAATCTCATGGACAATAAATAATTTCGGCGAGTTCTGGTTCATTAGCGAAGACTACCCCGAAATGCCAGAAATGGAATGGCTGGAAATGCAGATGAATCATGCGAATGAAGAAGAAATCAAGCTGAAATTAGTGCATGCCTATGATTATCACTGCTAAGGAAATGAAAAGAAAAGGAGAAATCGCATGATAGGAAAAGAAATTACCAGAATAACCAAGGAAATGACCTTGGAAGAAATATGTAGGCGCTACGACCAAATTCTTGAAAGTAAAAACGAACTGGATATAAGACATTTTCTTATGAATCTCATTGATTATATGAAAGAAAAAGAAATTCCAATTCTAAGAAGAAAGTATCACTCCATTGAAGAAAGAGACATCCTATTCGAAAGAATCACACGAGCCTATAAAACATACGGGACCTGTAAACTTCATAATAATATTAAAAGGGCAGAAATTAAAATAACGAAACATATTCTGCTACCAGGGAACGGCATGGCCATCATTAACGTAATTGGACATGAAGTATTACATGCTCTTCTGCCTTTCAAAGAAGGGCATGGCTCCCTATTTCAAATGGGGATGAAACTCATTAATGAAAAATTGGGTACCCATATCCAAGTAAAAGGACTGGGAGATGGAAAATGTGAAAAGGCAAAGGACAGACCTTATCTCTACGAAGAGTATTGTCCCAAATGCGGAGAGATAGTGGGACGATATAAAACATGTAGTAAAAGTGTCAAACATCCAGAAAAATATTATCATAATCCATGCAAAGTACCATTAAAAGTAAGAAAAATTAACAAAGAAATGGAGATGGAATTCAAATGAGAGAATTAACAGACGCGGCTATCACCGCAAAAGCCATCAGAAAAGAATTGAAAGAAATATTCAAAACAATCAAGTTTTCAATTCGTTCAAAAACCTATGCAGGAGGGGATCATGTAACCATCGAATGGACCGATGGACCAAGCGAGAAAATGGTAAGGAAAGTAGCCGATAAATATGAAGGAGGGACATTTGATCCATATACAGACTGTCATGGATGGGACTCTACGGGAATTCCGAAAGGAATACCGGGGGTCCATTTTATTTTCTATACTCACAACACGACGGAAGAACTGAAAGCCGCAGCTCGTGACTCTTATAAAAAGACCTATGGGGAAGAACCACCCAATAACAAAAGATACATTGAAAAATACTATGAAAAAATCAAGGAATGGGGTACACCGGAACTCATAGCTATCAAAGAAAAACAGGACGAAGAAGAAGCCGCAGCCGAAGCAGCCCAAAAGGCGAAAGCGGCAAAAGAAGAGGAAGAAAGCCGTAAAAAAGAAATCGCTATTTTCGAAAAAGAAAAAGCGGCTGGAAGCAAGATTATAGAAGACGCAAGGGCAAAATATCCATGGAATTCCAATGAAAATACGGTTATTATTCATTGGTCCGAACATCCAGCGTTTTATGATTACGATGAAAACCATCCTTTAAAACTAAGCATGAAAGCTGCAGATATCATCTTGGATACTCTGGACTATGAATATTGCAAAAATCATCCAGAAGGGGGATACGCAAAAACCTCTTACAGTATTGAAACTCCGACAGGAGAAAAATTATTTGAAGATAGATATGATTTAGGGGATAATAACGGAGGATTAATACATGAACTGTACCGTTACGACAAAATTGAATTGATGTTAAACATGATGCCTGAAAAAGATATAGAAAATGTCCCAATGTATCCACAACCCGTCACATATAGAACAATAGAGGCTTTAAATGAAGAATATCCGGTAGAAGGAGGAAAATATATCCAAATTGAAGAATGCGATCATATCGCATTAAGATATAAACCTCAAGAAGAGATTTATTCATTAAGAGCAGCCGCTTGCTTATTCGAAAAAATATATGATGAATACAGGTATGTATCGCTGTTTAGAGCAGGGTATGCAAACGAACTTTGCTTTGCTAAAAAAATCATCAAGTTTAAACTTATGAGCGTAAATGGAGAATCCGAAGAAACCTACACATGGCAACTGAATGATAAAAGAATGAAAAATCTCATGGAAGAGCTAAGAGCAGAAACAACGAAAGGAGAAGAAGAAAAGCCGAAAATGATTTCTACAGAAAATCCTTGGGAAACACTTTGGGATATGTCCCCAAAAGAAAAGCCAAAAACAACAAGGGAACCAGAGATTGTTAACACTGACAGGATTCCATATGTAAAATATACCCTGAACAAACTCAGTAATAAAGAATTAGCACTTCTGGCAGCCATGGCAGCAGTCGAGGACACTCACCCGCGAATGCCCAAAAAACTGGGAGAAATGGTAAGAAAAACACCCATGTATAAACGAGCTCATATTGCTGCCGTACTGCAGCAGGCATTTCATAAAGCCAAAGAATAGCAAGCCGCTGAAATAAAATCAGCGGCTTACATTATTTTTCAAGATTTAATTATGGAAAAAATAAAAACAGGAGGCCAAAAGCAAACATAGAAAATAAGAAAAGGGAAAGACAACAACACTCTAAAAAACGTGACGTTGCATGCCCCCGCTTAAACGGGGGCTTTTTTTGTTAGTGCTTATTCGTCATTTAGTAATTCATAGAAAGGAAGAAGAAAAATGAAATTGACTATTGGAAATATCGTCTAGTGCAGGGAATTCTGAATTATCATATTGAATTTATAAAAGAAAGGAAGGTGCTAAAAAATCAGAAAGTATATGCCAATGACCATGGAACCAGACAAGTAACAGAAATGAATAACAAAGGAATTGAGACTTTTTATTCAAAACGGAAATAAAAGAAACCTATGAAAACACCATAGGTGAAATGATAAACAACCAAATTGATACCATGGACTATTTTAAACTCCATAGCTAAACTATGAAGTGTGAGATATAATAAAACCAACAAGGAACAAAACATTATTAAAAAAGAAAGAGGGAATGTAACGTGGACAACGATGTAAAACAGGTAAAAAATGAACAGAAAGAAAATAAAGAAGAGAAATGGCCGGAATTTATCAATATAGATTTTTCGGCAGATGGATCAGAAAAAATAGAAGAATATGCAAAAAAAATGATGGAACTTGCACTTGTCGAAAAAGAACGCTTTGAAAAAGAAGGCAAGGGTAAAATCAAAGAAATTGATGTCATTGATGAAGAACAGATTGCAGAATTTATTGAAAACATGTCGGAAGATAATAATCATACGCTTGTGGATAAAATCATTGAATTGTTCCATCCGATTGGACACATGGCTGATGACTACGAAAAAACAGTAAGACTGGGAAACATGCAAAGCGTACTGTTTTTAATTAAAAATCTTGACTATTATGATGCTAACGCACGCTTAAAAGAGAAGTTTGAAGAGACAGAAAAAGCACTGGAAGAAAGAAAAAAGAAGTTCATCGAAGAACACGGTGAAGAAGCCTGGTTAGAAGAAGAAAGAAAACGCAAGGAGTTCTGGCAGCGCCTCAAAGCCCATCGAAAGGCAGAGAAGGAAATGTGGGAACGAGAAAGAAGAGAAAAAAACAAAAATCTATAAGAACGAAAGGGGCTGTGAAATAATAGCTCCATGAACACAAAAAAGGACTTTCGATTTTTGCGAATCGAAAGTCCTTTTTTGTGTTAGAATTTAACTGCAATGAAAAACCTAACTGTATACTATGGTACTCCCAAACAGGGAATTTTGCCAGCATTTTTTTCTGAGTGCCTAGATATCACAGATCCGGTTTTCACGTTTGACAGATTTATGGAGGAAATCGATTTACGCAAATATCTGAGCAAACTCCCTGCTCATAAGTTGGGAAGAATCAGATATAATCCCGTCAATATGTTGAAAACGGTTCTGTTCGGGTTTATGGATGAAGGATGCATCTCTCTCAGAAAGCTGGAAGACAACTGCAAAGTCAATATCCGCTATAAATACCTTATGGATGGTAAATGCCCATCCTATCGGACTTTCGGATATTTCATCAATACTGTCCTGAAGAATCAAGCTGAATCGCTCTTTTATGAAATCACCCAAGAAATCATCACCAAAGAGCATGTGGACTTGGACCACCTTTATATTGATGGCTCCAAATTCGAAGCCAATGCCAACAAGTACTCCTGGGTCTGGAAAAAAGGTACGGAGAAGTCGAGATTCCGTCTGTATACCAAAATCTCAGCACTCCTAGAAGAAATCAATGAAATGTTGGGCTGTAGTGGACTGAAAGTCGAGATCAATTCAGAATATGCTCCTGCATATCTGGAGCTCATCCTGAGCAAACTTCATGAAATCTGGAGCCTGGACGAGGAAAAATTTGTCCATGGCAAAGGGCACCGTAAGAGTCCGGAACAGCGGAATTACGAAAAGCTAAAAAAATATCTACATAAACTTAAAGAATATGGGGAAAAGTTGAGGATCTGCGGGGAGAATCGCAACAGCTATTCCAAAACGGATCATTCAGCTACGTTTATGCGGATCAAGAGAGACTACATGGGAAACGACCAGCTGCTGCCGGCATATAACGTCCAAGTTGGCATAGCCGATGAATACATAGCAGTCCTTGACGTAAACCAGTACAGGTCAGATATGGACTGCTTCGTTCCCCTTCTGGAAAAGTTTTATGAGCACCATGGGATATATCCAAAATATCCAGTAGCTGACGCAGGGTATGGTTCATTCAATAACTATCTGTACTGCAGCGAACATGGGATGGAAGCCTGTATGAAATTCCCCATGTTCTTCAAAGAAGCGAAGGACAAGAAGTATCACGAGGACCCATTCCGTGCAGTCAATTTCAAGACGACGGTAGATGGAGCGCTGCTCTTTCCCAACGGAAAGAAGTTCAAATTCGTCTACAGGAAAAACATTCGAGGCAACCAATATGGACGTCAGGAAGAAATCTATGAATGTGAGGACTGTAATGGCTGTCCTTATGCAGAACGTTGCAAGAAAACACCTCATAACAGACGTATCAGCCTGAATCGTGAACTTACAAAGGTCCATGCTGAAGTCATTGGACGATTGACAGATACCCGTGGATTTCTGCTGAGAAGGAACCGTGCGATCCAAGCAGAAGGTACTTTCGGAGTGATGAAGAACGACCGGGAATATGACCGAATTGTCCGAAGAGGTATGGATTCAGTGAAAATGGAAGTTTTTCTGGTCTCTATTGGCTTCAACCTGTACAAATACCATAGGAAGCAACAGGCACAAATGGATATGGCAGCTTAATTTTAAAAAGCTGATTTTTGGGGGAAAGGGGGAAGTATGCCCTTTTCCTATTGTCTTTTACTGCTAGGAGTGAAAAAAGGCAAAAAAGAAGGGGCTGTGAAGAAATGAATCCTCATTTCTTCACAGCCCCTTACTTTTTTCGTACCCTGTACCGTCCGGTCTGCCCCATAGGTCACATTGTGTACCTATGAACATGAACCGTTCGGATACCGTGTTTTTAAGGACATTGCTTCTTGCGCTATATCAGCTTCTTTAAAATGTATGCCGCAATAGCAAGTACACCAAAGCACCGACAGCGGCCGTACAGGGGATCGTCATGACCCATGCCGAGACCATCTGGTAAGCGACACTCCAGTGGACCGCGCGGAAACGCTTCGCCCAGCCCACGCCCATGATGGAGCCGGTGACGACATGCGTGGTCGATACAGGGAGATGCAGCATGGTCGCAGAGAAAATGATAAGGGACGAGTTCAGATCTGCCGCAAGACCATTGACCGGCTGCATGCGGAAGATCTTATTTCCGACAGTACGGATGATACGCCAGCCACCGACACTAGTACCGGCACACATCGCCGTCGCGCATGCCACTTTGACTTCCCACGGCACTTCGAGCGCTCCGATATAGCCGCCCGACAGCAGTGCCAGCGTGATGATGCCCATCGACTTCTGCGCATCATTCGAGCCATGAGAAAACGCCATGAGTGCTGCCGATGCCATCTGGACGTGACGGGAGATGTAATTCACGCGCGACTTCCCTACATTTCTGAAAAAAACATAGAGGAGCGTCATGATGAAATAGCCCATGCCAAGAGCAACGATCGGAGAGCAGACGAGGCCGATGACGATCGTCAACACCCCGGCAAGGTGGACCGCGCCTGTGCCGTAAGAGATGATGACTGCACCGATGACGCCGCCGATCAGTGCATGAGATGACGAGGACGGCATCCCGATACGCCAGGTGAATAGATTCCAGAAGATTGCAGAGGCAAGCGCCGCGATAAGGACGACAGAATCGACCATATGCGGTGAGGTGACGATCTCCCCGCCGATGGTCTTCGCCACCCCGGTAGAGATCATGGCGCCGACAAAGTTCAAAAAAGCAGACATCATGATCGCTATCTTGGGACTGAGTGCGCGCGTCGCCACACAAGTCGCGATAGCATTGGCCGTATCGTGGAAGCCATTGATAAAATCAAAGCAGAGTGCCAGAATGATAACAAGCCCCACAAGGTACATATCAGGCATATTTCATGACCACCTCTTTGATCAGGTTTGCTACCTTCTCCGCCCGATCGCAGGTGTCCTCCATCGCTTCCATGATCTCCTTCCAGCGAATGATCTCCATGACATCGTGACTGCCATCGAAGAGATCGGAAATAGACTGGCGATAGATTGCATCCCCTTCGCTCTCGAGCTGATTCAGCTTGCGGGTACGCTGACCGATCTCGATCTCATTCTTGTCGATGTCTTTCAACAGTCGGAAAAGGACGATCAGCTCCTCAGCCATTTCGACCAAGATATCCGACATGCGCACCGGCAGCTTCGAGCCAATGCCCGCATGATACAGCTTCATGGAAAGCACGACATCCTGAATGTCATCGACACAGTCATCGAGTGTGGAAGTCAGCATAAAAAAATCTTCCCTATCGATCGGTGTGATGAAGACATGGCGCATCTTCGCTGCAATGTCATGTGTCACGCGATCTGCCGCATGCTCCAGATTCTTCACTTCCTTCGAGTATTTTTCCAGCTTCGTCGGGTCCTGCAGTACCTCTTTCGCCATCAGAGTGCCTTTGTGGAAATACTCTGCATTCGTCACAAGGAAATCGAAAAACTCTTCATGCTTATTCACCAGACTGAACATAACGTCTAACGTCCTCCGTTTTACCAAAAACATACGTATGTCTTTATGATATCTTATGAATGTAAAGCCTGTGTAAAAACCTTGACAAAATCTTCAATTTATCGAAAATAATATATCTTGATTATAGCTGAATCCATGCATTTTTGGAATAGGTTTATGGAAATCTAATCGTGTGTCAGCCAAATGGCAACCTCGCCTATCCGACGGTCACAGGGGTCATGGCTCCACCCTCCCCTTGACAGAATATCGATAATCATCTATACTTTCTATAGATGAGAAATTTCTCATCCCCTTCCACATTCCGGGGAGAATGTGGATTCTTTATGTTTGCAAGTCCTACGAGTGTAAAAGGAGGAATTTTACCATGGAAGAAGCAAAAGTATTAGAAGAAATGAAACGCCTCGCCGGCACACAGACAGAAAAAAACCTGCGTGCTGCCTTCGCCGGAGAATCCCAGGCTCATGTGAAATACAACCTGTTTGCTGCAGAAGCGGAAAAGGATCCGTCCATCTCCCGCCAGATCGCTGATATTTTCAGAGAAACCGGCGCCAATGAAAAAGCCCATGCCAAACTGTGGTTCTGGCTCGTCGGTGATCTCAAAAAGACCACCGCAGAACACCTGAAAATGGCTGCTGCCGGTGAAAACGGTGAATGGACTTCCATGTATCCGGAATTCGCTGCTACCGCAGAAAAAGAAGGCTTCCCGCAGATCGCTTTCCTGCTCTCCAAAGTCGGCGAGATCGAAAAACAGCATGAAGCACGCTATAAGCTGCTGCTGGCTAATGTCGAAAACGGCCAGGTCTTCAAGAAAGGCGAAAAGAAACTTTGGATGTGCGCTAACTGCGGCTACACGGTAGAATCCGTAGAAGCACCGGAAGAATGCCCGGTATGCGGCCATCCGCAGAGCTTCTTCGCCATCAAAGCAGAAAACTACTAATTGGTATAGAAAAACGCCCTCGCCAGTAGGGCGTTTTTTTTGGCGGCTCAGCAGGTTTCGAAGGTTCCATGGGGCTTCTCCCAGATACCCTATATGCAGGAACCCTGCGGCGCTTTTAGACTCCCGCCTTCCCCGCTAAGCCCTATTTCCCGACATAAAAGGTGATATGAAATAACGATCATCTCATTTTTGCTTTCAATCTGCCGCGGGGGACTTGCAGCTCTCATAGGAGTGACCGAATACCTTATCCCAGCTGTCTTTCATACCATAGTCACCCTATCCGCCCCTGCAGGGCACCTTCCCCTAGAGGGGAAGGCTGCGATACGAGAATACCATCTTCTAAAA
>CAVBQN010000022.1:0-24473 GCA_963597545.1 Fusicatenibacter saccharivorans | reverse complement strand
TGCCAGAGCGATACAGAAATACTGATTAAACCGAAGCCACGGAGATAGTAATTATCGACAGTCAAATGAATTACCGAGGAAAACTTGACACTTACGCTGGGAAGATATATCAGCCAGTACCGGAACTTGTACTTTACGCCGGATAAGCGCAACGGCATGGTGGTGTATTCCTATAAACCCCTGCCGGGAGCGTAAGAAGCCATCTATCACCAGATTTCTGACATTACCGTGTCCATGAAAGCAACAGTCTATCTGGAGATGCCGGAACTGGTGAGCGTAGCGAAAGAGGTCCGCTTGAGTGAAACGGAAAAGAAACGGTACGATGAACTGAAGAAGTCCCTGGTACTGGAGCTTCCAAGCGGCGAGGTCACAGCGGCCAATGCCGCATCGCTTACCCTGAAACTTTCGCAGATGGCGAATGGCGAACGGCGCGATTTATACCGATGGCAAGGACGTGGCGGCCATCCATGACCGGAAGCTCGATGCCTTGGAAGACCTAGTGGAAGTGCCACTGGGAAGTCTGTCTTGGTGGCGTACTGGTTCAAGCACGATAAGGACCATATCCGGAAGCGGATGGAAGCCAAGGAACTGAGAGAGCCGCAGGACTTCGCCGACTGGAACGCGGGAAAGATCCCTGTGGCCCTCATCCATCCGGCATTTGCCGGATACGGGCTGAACCTGCAGCAGGGCGGTTCCATCCTGATCTGGTTTGGCCTGACCTGGAGCCTGGAACTATACCAGCAGACCAACGCCCGGCTCTGGCGGCAGGGGCAGGCGGACAAGACGGTCATCATACAGCACATCGTAGCCAAGGGTACGATTGATGAGCGCATCCTGAAAGTCTTGGAACATAAAGACGGAACCCAGGCCGCACTGATCGAGGCGGTGAAAGCTGACCTGGGCATGACGGAAACAGGAAATGGGGGTATACTATGAAGCAGGACTTGGAAGGAGAAGAAAAGCGTATGGAAGCCAAATCGTACCTGGAACAGGCACGGAACATCAACATACAGATAGACAGCAAGCTGGAGCAGGTATCCGCCTTGCGGCAGCTGGCCATCAAGGCGTCATCGACACTCAGCCCGGTGCTAGCGAGCGGGACACCCAACCCGCACCGTCTGGAAGAAACCATTGCCCGCATGATGGATATGGAGCATGAAGTGGATGAAGCCATCAATGGCTTGGTCGAACTCAAGGCAGACATCATGAAGGCTATCAGCCGGGTGCCGGATGCCCGGGAACGGGTTGTCTTGGAACTCCGCTACCTAGCCTTCAAAGACTGGGCATCCATTGCCGATGCCCTCGGACTTCATATCCGCCAGGTGTACCGCCTGCATGACGAAGCCCTGAAACACATCGAGATTCCTGGAGAATGTCACTAAATGTCACTAAAGCAGCACTTGATGTCACTGGCTTCTGTAAGATATACTATAATCAGCAAGAAAAAGATAAGGACCGAGGCTTGAAGCCGTCGGTCCTTTTTTGATGCCGGAGATGATACGAATGCCAAGAAGACCGCAGACACCGTGCAAGTATCCGGGATGCCCAAGGCTGGTGCCGTATGGGAGAAAATATTGTGACGAACATGAACAGCAGTGCCAGGGCGAACGGAAGAACGTGGTGCTGCGTGGCTACAGGAGAGAGTGGCAGAAAGCCAGGAAGTTCTTCCTGAAGCATCACCCCTGGTGCGTCCGATGCAAAGAGAAAGGACGGCTCGTCCCGGCAACAGTCGTGGATCATATCAAGCCGCATCGCGGCGACCCGGACTTGTTCTGGGACGAAACGAACTGGTAGCCCCTGTGCAAGAGCTGCCATGACCATAAGACGATGACCGAAGACCGGGACATCGAGTACAGGTATTAATCATTTTTTAGGTTATTGTTGTGTTGACGTTCGAGAAAGGACACATAAGACTGAGAGATGTTTAATATTGCTGCAACTTCAGTTTGGGTTTTTCCCTGTTTGCGTAATGCCATAATATCGGATGTCAAATCTGACTTTGGACAGGACAGGTTATAGTTAGTTGCTTCAATAGAGCCACCGTGTCCCGTTTGTTCTACTTTTAACGTTAATGTTTGGTTCCCTTTGCGTCCCACTACAAAAACTTTACCTTTTTTGTAGTAAAGGGAATAATTATCAAAGTTGTAGTTGTTTATAAAATTGTTGGCTGTATCTTTAATTGTTGGAGATTTTTTTTCTTGTTCAGTAGGTTGTTGTGATACAGAGGAAACTATAAAAGCTGATTTTTTTTCTGACATAATCATATCTCCCTAATTATTACTAACAATAGTAACATTGCTAACAATAATATTATAAGAATCAGACTGCAATTTGTCAATGGTTTAATCCACACGTATAGGGCGACTGGGGGGATGTCAATCTCTACAGCCCTTCCGTCCATGACCGCCGCCCCCTCAAACGGGAAAAAACGCGAAATTCGTAAGGGGGGATACCCGGCATCTAAAATTGAATCATCTGCTCCAGGCCGGCTGGCTCGGGGCTTTTTTGTTGTCAGAAAGAAGGGAGCTGCCTATGAATGACTGCCAGCGCAGGCAGATAAAAGCCATGCGAAAGCAGGGGATGGGCTACAAGGCCATCGCCAGAAAGACCAAGCTGTCACGGGACAGCGTACGGAATTATTGCAGGTGGCACCACCTTGCCGGTTACGGCAGAGCGGTAGCGGCCACCTTCAGAGAGGAGCAAGCGTATGAAGACATCGGATATGGAATGGAAAGTCCTGCCCATCGGCCAGCTGAAGCCTGCGGCATATAACCACAGGAAGCAGCTGAAGCCCGGCGACAAGGAATACGAGAAAATCAAGAAGTCCATCCAGGAGTTCGGCTATGTGGAACCCATCATCGTAAACTATGACATGACGGTCATCGGTGGTCATCAGCGTCTGACGGTTCTCAAGAACTTGGGCTACGAAGAAGTCCAGTGCGTGGTTGTCCATATCGAAGACGAACACAAGGTCAAGGCCCTCAATATCGCGCTCAATAAAATCACCGGCACCTGGAACGAACCGCTCCTGACCGACCTCATCGTGGATTTGCAGAGCGTCGACTTCAACGTCGACCTGACGGGCTTTGAAGCACCGGAAGTCGAGCAGCTCTTCTCGAAAGTGTACAACAAGAAAATCAAGGAAGATGACTTCGACGTCGACGGTGAACTGGCAAAGCCGACCGTTGCCCGGGCGGGAGATATCTGGTTCCTGGGTGACCACCGCGTCATCTGTGGCGATGCGACGCTGCCGGAAACCTATGAACGGCTGATGGCGGGGAAGAAGGCCAACATGGTGCTGACGGATCCGCCGTATAACGTCGATGTGGAAGAAACAGCCGGCAAGATCAAGAACGACAATATGCCGGATGACAAGTTCTACCAGTGTTGGTTTGTCAAACATATGTTACACCGTACTTGATGAAATCATGGAGTGTATCTTTTGGAGATTTCCATCCAAGTGGTCGCATTGGGAAGCGGTTATAATCTCGATAATTATCTCTTTGAGTTGTTTTCTGAAATCTTCAAAAGAGAAGAAACAATGCGTGGTATAAAATCATTCGTTATAGCCTTCCTTAAATAGCTCGCTATTCATTGCTATGCATAAAAATTTAAGAGTAAAATCTGACAACGATTTAATCAGCGTTTCCTTAAGATTTGCACCAATCCGTCTTGCGTACGAGACGAAAAAAGGGTAATATTGTTTTATGAACGAGACAATATTACCCTTTTTTCGTTCTGTGGAGGAGACAAGATGAATAAAAAAATCATACAGGAAGTGCTGGCAGACCAGTGGGAGGCGGTGCAGGAGCAGGGGTTTCTTACTCGTGCTTTCGACTGGGAGGAGAATCTGAACTACTGCCTTGTGGGGATTCGAAGGGCAGGGAAATCCTATCTTCTGATTCAGCGCATCCACGAGCTGCTGAAGGAAGGCGTCCCAGAGGATCACATTCTCTATGTGAATTTCGAAGACGAACGATTGCTGGAGATGACGGCGGCGGATCTGCACCTGCTCCTAGAGGCGCAGGCAGAGTTCGCGGAAGATCACAAGGTAACGCATGTTTTCTTAGATGAGCTGCAGAATGTGACAGGGGGGGAGAAGTTTGTCCGGCGGTTGGCAGACAGCAAGTACCATGTGTACGTGACAGGGAGCAATGCGAAGATGCTGAGCCGGGAAATCGCGACGACGCTGGGCGGGCGTTTCATGATGCGGGTGGTGTATCCGTATGATTTCTCGGAGTACCTTATGGCGCTGGGAATCGATGGGAGCCCGCGAAAGCAGCTGACGATGAAGGGGAAGGCGGCGATTTCCAGTGCTTTTGATGCGTATCTCGAAAACGGCGCGTTTCCGGAATTGATCGATGTGCATTCGAAGCGGATGTATCTGAATAACATTTACCAGACGATCTATCTCGGGGATATCATCGCCAGGAATGGGATAGGGAATGAATTTGCCGTGCGTCTGCTCTTGAAGAAGATCGCTGAGTCGGTGTGTCATCCGCTTTCGTATAGCCGTCTCACGCGGATCGTGACGGGGAGTGGTCTTGCTATCGGCAAGATGACGGTGATCAAGTATGTGTCGTATATGCAGGATTCGTACCTGATTTTTTCTATCCAGAATATTATGGGTAAGCTGGTGGATCGAGAGACGACGCCGAAGTATTATTTCATGGATACGGGGTTGCTGCAGCTCTTGGTGCTGGATGGCGTGACAGCGGCTTTGGAGAATCTGGCGGCTATCGAGCTGGTACGGCGCTATGGGATGGATCAAGTGTACTATTATGAAAGAAATATAGAGGTGGATTTCTACATCCCTGAGAAGAAGATAGCGGTGCAGGTTTGCTATTTCCTGCACCAGTCAGAGGAAACGCTGGAGCGGGAGGTGAGTGGTCTTTTGAAATTGAATGATTTCATAAAGGGCCAGTCGCTTTATATACTGACGTATAGTGAGGAAGAGGAAATCGAGCGGGGCGGGGTCACCATCCATGTGCTCCCGATGTGGAAGTGGCTGCTGGCGAAGGAGTTGTAAGGAGAGAAGGCAGAAGAAATGGGTTTTCGTTTTCAGCGGCGGATCAAGATCATGCCGGGAGTGACGCTGAATGTCGGGAAGCGCGGGGTCTCGACGTCGATCGGACGGCGCGGGGCGCATATCACGTTCGGACAGAATGGTGTCCGTACGACGGTGGGGATCCCGGGGACGGGGATCTCTTATACGTCACTTTCAAAGCCTTCGCAGGCGCCGGAGGCGGGGAGCCCGGAGGCGTCGTGGCCGCATCTTTCGAAGTGTCCGTACTGCGGGCATGGGATGCGGAAGCGGTGGGATCGATGTCCGGCGTGTCATCAGGTGCTGGAGCAGCCGCTGCCGGAGGATGCGGTGCGCTGCCGAGGGTGCGGGCGGGTGTATGAGGGGAATATGCTCCGTTTCTGCCCGGCGTGCGGGTGCCGGCTGTTGGATACGCCGGTGGAGATCCTGCCGGAGCTGACGGCGGAGGAGCGCGCGCAGTATGCGGCGGGGCACTGCGAGGTGTGTCCGCATTGCCGTGGTCCGGTGCCGGATGTCGCTGGGCTGAAGTATTGCCCGCATTGCGGCTTCGAGGTCTCGACAACGAAGAATCGGCAGGCGTTCTGGGAGAAGTTCTTCTATTGTCTCTTTGTGGCGATCCTGATGATCGCACTTTTTGTCATGATGTAGGATGTGAAAAGTCTGCTTCTTGCTTTGTGGGGGAGCCTCTGGAATGTTGTCGTCCCTTACTTGTTTGCGAAAGAGGGGGAGCAGGTTCTATAGGTTCAGAAGGTTCAACGGGGTTGGTGCGGTGCTTTTCGTCATCCTGAGCGGAGGAAAACGTCGTATGTTAAAAAAACGGCTTATCTGAAACAGGAGAACTGAGTCGAAGGATCTAAGCGCCGCGGAGTATAAATAGGGCGATGCCCGAAGGTCGGAGATCACAGGCTTCCCGTTTGAGCATTTCCTGACATTGGCCGTTTGACCGCAAATGACAAAGATTTCTCGCTTGCGCTCGAAATGACGGTCGGAGAGAGTCATCAGTCGCTCCTAGCCCCTCGCCAGTCATCCCTGCTTTCAAACTTTGCGTCGGGGGGTCAGCCGCTTGGTTTTTCCTTGTAGCTCTCTTGAAAAGATGGTAAAATGAAACCTTGGAACTTATTATACGTGAAAGAGAACCGGTGAGAGATATGAGACAGAAGGGAAACAACTTTGTGGAGTATGCCCTCATGCTGGCCTTGGTGGTCGGGATCGGATGGGGGATTTTGGGGTCTTACGGAGACGGGATCCCTGGGATTTTTGACTCTGCCGCTGAGCTCCTCCAATCGGGAGGCAAAAGTGATGGAGGTGGAAAGCCGGAGCAGGATACGGAGCAGAAGGTCTACGACCGTCACATGAAGTGGCTGCGTGAGAAGCTTCTTGCACTCACCAAAAAAGAGACGGGCAATGGGTTCACCTCGTTTGAAGACTACATGGGCGGACCGAATGGAACGTATTTCGATAAAAGAAAAGACCCGGATTTTACGACGGGGATTAAGAATGAGAATGGGCTGATCGATAGTGACAGTAAGTCGAAGTTTGTGGGACAGATCGATTCCAGGGCGCTCGAAAGGGACAGCTGGGCGATGGTGGGCTATCGTCAAAATGGAGATCTGTACTATGCGATTTCCATTTACAGTCCGGATAAGAATGGTGGGAAGACATTGGCCCAGCAGACGGTGGGGACGAAGGTCACGACGGATGTGTATCGGGTGAATCCTGCTACGGGCGACATTATTCGACTCGATAACAGCGCACAGATGCAGGTGGGGGAGAAAACACGCAAAGACGGATCGGGATTGACGTATCATACACTTCGCGATGTATCGAAGTAAGGAACCGCGCAGGCTTATGCCTGCGCGTTTTTGTGTAGGAATGCCGCTTTCGCTTTCCTTTTCTTCTACGAACTGTCATATAAATATGCTATAATGAAGCGATGTATATTTTTGATTGAGGTGCAATATGACTGACTTAGAAGAAATCAAACGCCGCCGGACGTTTGCGATCATTTCCCACCCGGATGCCGGCAAGACGACATTGACGGAAAAATTACTGCTTTACGGGGGTGCGATCCATCTCGCAGGCTCCGTCAAGGCGAGGAAGACGGCGCGCTATGCGGTGTCTGACTGGATGGAAATCGAAAAACAGCGCGGGATCTCTGTCACGAGCTCGGTGCTGCAGTTCGACTACCAGGGCTGCCGCATCAATATCCTGGATACCCCGGGGCATGCGGACTTTTCGGAAGATACCTACCGCACGCTGATGGCTGTCGACTCGGCGGTCATGGTCATCGATGTGGCAAAGGGCGTCGAAGCGCAGACGAAGAAGCTCTTCAAGGTCTGCTCGGACCGCGGGATCCCGATCTTTACTTTCGTGAATAAGATCGACCATTTCGGCAAGAATCCGTTCGACCTGATGGCGGACATTGAAGATGTGCTCGGCATCCGTTCCTGTCCGATGAACTGGCCGATCGGTGTGAATGGCGACTACACGGGCATCTATGACCGTGAGACGGAGATGTGCCATATCTTTATCAAGGACAATGCACATGGCGTGAAGAAGCTGGAAGTGATCTCCGGCAAGATCGATGACGAAGCCATCATTTCTCAGGTCGGACAGGACGTGCTCGATGCGCTCCGTGATGACCTGGAGCTTCTTGATGAAGCGGGCGATCCCTTCGATGCGGAAAAAGTCGCCAAAGGGGAGCTGACACCGATGTTCTTCGGCTCGGCCATGACGAATTTCGGCGTACAGCCATTTCTGGAGAAATACCTCGAGCTCGCGCCGCCGCCGGAAGCGAGAAAGACGCTCGAAGGTACCATCGAGCCGGAAAATCCGGCGTTCTCCGGTTTCATTTTCAAAATCCAGGCGAACATGGACCCGAAGCATCATGACCGTGTCGCTTTCATGCGTATCTGCTCAGGCGTCTTCGAGAAAGGCATCACCGTCCTGCATCGCCAGAGCGGCAAGATGCTCCGCCTCTCCCAGCCGCAGCAGTTCCTCGCGACGGAAAGACAGACGGTCGAGAAAGCCTACCCGGGCGATATCATCGGTCTTTTCGATACCGGTGAGCTCGGTGTCGGTGATACTGTCTGTGAGAAGAAGCATCCGGTCACCTTCATTGATTTCCCTGTATTCCCGCCGGAGCTCTTTGCCCGCCTGTCTCCGGAGAGCAGCATGAAGAGAAAGCAGTTCCTGAATGGTGTCTCCCAGCTTGCGCAGGAAGGGGCGATCCAGGTCTATAAGCAGCCGTATGTGATGGAGTCTTTCATCATCGGCGCTGTCGGCCAGCTGCAGTTCGAAGTCATGAAGTACCGTCTGGAAAATGAATATAATGTCCATGTGAATCTGGAGCCTCTCTCCTACACCGCAGCCCGCTGGACGGAGGGCGATATCCCGCCGGAAGAGCTCATCGGCATCGATAATGCGATGGTCGTCTATGACCGCCGCGAGCGCCCGGTCTACCTCCTGCCGAATGCCTGGCAGGCCGGCTGGCTCGCTCAGAGAAATCCGAAAGTCACCTTCCTCGAAAGCCCGCCGCTCGGCGTAGCGATGCTGGAAGGAAATTAAATGAGGAATTAGGAATGAAGGTGGCGGCTTCGCCGCTAAGCAGGAATCGCCTTCCCCTTGAGGGGAAGGTGCCCCGAAGGGGCGGATAGGGCACTGGCGGTATGAAAGAGAGCGGGGGAATGCGTCTCAAGTACGTCGTTTATGAGAGCACCCGAGCGCCGCTCTGCGGTCCCCCTTCCCCATGCGGGGAAGGCTTAGGCGGAGCGACGCTCCGCGTCGATTTTTGTAAACGGCGATGCCCGCATTCCGCGCGCTAGTCGCTATCCTTAGTTACCAGTCACCATTTCTTCTGATCAATGAAAACGTCCGCCGTCCGGCGGGCGTTTTTGCATGCATTTTTCATTTCAAATCTTTGCGGAGACTATGGTATACTAAATGCGAATATGGTTTTTCGTGGCTGGTGATGGGAATTGCGTTTCATAAATAACTGGCAGTTAAATTGACCATCCAATCAAGTGAGAAGTTTGAGGTGAAGGCTCAGCGCATAAAATATGGAAGCGGCGCGGAGTTTTATATAAATCATGAATAGACTGTTTTATAAAATGAGAGGTATTGGGGCGCTATATGAATTGTGCGCCCCTTCCTCCACTCCTCACTCCTAACTCCTAACTCACATGAGGTGATACTATGACTTTTTTTGATCGACTGCTTTCCCGCATTAAGAATGAGCGTGGGGCGTACATGGTATTTTTTGCGATATTGATCCCGATCCTTTTCGGCTGTGCGGGGCTCGCGGTGGACCTTGGGAATGGCTTTGCCCGTCACGCGCGCCTGCAGAAGGCGGCGGACGCGGCGGCTCTGGCTGGTGCCGCTGCTTTTGCTATGAATCAAGAGACTGTCGATAGTCATCCAAAGGCAGATGCGCAGGCGGAAACTTATGCGAAAGTGAATTGGGGGAATGGGAGAGCATCATTCCCAAAGCCGCCTCAGGCGAAGACGGTGGATGGTGTATCGTATTATCGCGTCCTTCTTCAGGAGTCGATACCTACGACATTTATCAAATTTTTGGGCATTAAAGAAGACCTATTTAATATTGAGGCAGAAGCGGTGGCAGTGATTCCGACGAAATCGAATGAGCAGTTGAAATTCGATAGCCTGGCTTCTTTTAGCGGGAGCATGTCCGGAACATTTAACAATAATAATGGTACGGACAATGGCAATAACAATCCGATAGCTTCGACTTATGATGGGCATGTGGTTTGCTATAATCAGGATTTTTATAATGCCAATTATAATAAGCCGGAATTTCAAAAGTTCTTTACCGGAAAAGCTAGAAATTTGCCAAGAAATGATGCTGTTCAAAACGGTCTTTATAGTCCTATGGAGAAGGGGAACGAGAGTGATTTTACGGCGTTTTGTCAAAAGGCTAATGATGCTATTGAAAAAATGTTTTCGGATTCTGCCAATTATTTTACGCCGCCTACAGGAGCGCAGAATTATTCTTTGCCGAATGACGATTACAATGGAACGAAGTCCAATAGGATTCTTCTAACCGGGCAACAGGGGATCAGAAATTTTTCGCTGGATCTTAAAAATCTGGGTGGAGATCAAAATGAGCCTGTTTATGTTTATCTCAAAGGCGTTTTCGACTTAGTGAATATCAATTTGCAAGAGGATATCAAGCGCCCCATTATTTTTTGCCTTCCGGAAAATAATCCGACTGGAATCCATTTTAATGGAAATGATCACGATTTTCGTGGCGTATTGTATACGCCATATGCAAACAATTCGCCGCTCAACTTCGAAAAGGGAACATTCAGAGGTACTATTTTGACGCATGACTTAGAGCTTAAATCTAATCATGGTTCGTTTGTTTTCGAAGAGTTTGGATTCCCTACGGGCGGTTCTGGTTCAAGTGGCGGAACCGGCAGCGGAAGCTCCTCGTCGCAGAAACTTCGTCTGGTAGATGGTAGTAAGTTCTCGTGGCAGTGAGGCCTTAGCTGATATATTTTGGTATTGTCGCTTGAGGTAGTGTGATAAACAAGTACGATTTTGAGAAAAATAAAATTCCAAAGAGGGGAAGCCTGACCGGCTCCCCTCTTTTTTGTGTGCTATTTGCTATGCATCACGAAATTATATATAAAAGTGTGATTTCTATCACAATTTTATATATAATTTCGTGATTCTACGTTTTTTCCATACCATACTATCAGAATTTCCTTTAACGGGAAGGGCTCCCTGAGCTCCGCTATGCATATAAGTCATGGTATAATTATAAAGAGAAACTTTGCCCGCTGTTTACGTGCTTTTTACGGGAGCGGGCTATCATTAAAAGGTATGCTTCTGCGTGTGACCTGTTTCATGGCACACCAGCCTGGTGCGAGAAGGCAAGTGTTCGCGGCGTTTTATTTCTTGCGCGCCACTCCTTGAATTATGTGTGAAAGCAGGGATTAGGGATTAGTGGCTAGGGATTAGAAGCAAGCGATGATTAAAGTAGCGCAGTTAGCACGCTGACCGTTCTGCAAGAGAGATCCCTCGGCTACGCTCGGGATGACGATGTGCGCGAAGCGCTATCAAAACTCCGCGGTGCCTCCTAATTTTATGCGCCGCACCTTCACTCCTCACTCCTCACTCCTAACTTTTACGTTTCATTTTTACGGATATATGGGATTACAAGATACCCGCTGTTTATAAAAGGAGGGCCACTTATGTCGGAACAAAAGCCGCTCATTTACGGTATCATTCACATCGGCTCGTCGAATCTGTCTCTTCGTATCGTGGAGTACAAGAATGTCAATGAAGTCCGTGTCATTGAGTCCGTGAGGAAGGATACGAACTTTGGCGAAGAGGTTTTCAATCATAAGAATCTGTCTTTCGCCTCGATCAGGAAGCTCTGTCGGATGCTGAATGGCTTGAAGCAGCTGCTGTCGGATTATCAGGTGAAGGTATATGCGGCGTATGCGACGGCGGTTTTCCGCGAGGCGGATAACTGCCGCTCGATCCTGGATCTGATCCGTGTGAAGACGGGATTCAATGTGCAGGTCGTGGATATGCCGCAGGAGATTTATTTCAAGCATTTCGGTCTTTCCTACCAGCTGAAGCAGTATAACCGCGCGGCGAATGAGCGTCTGGGGAAGAATTTCCTCTTCGTCGACATCACGTCGGGGTGCGTGGGGCTGACGGTGTGGGAGAAGGGTTCGCTCTGCTACCAGCACAATGTACATATCGGGACGCTACGCCTTTTAGAGACGTTCACGACGAACCAGCGTGAGTCGCGTTATTTCCCGGAAGCGCTGGCGGAGTATATCCATGCGATCATGGAGCCGCTCTGGGTATCGATCAGAAAGTATGACATCGATACGGTTGTTCTCTCGGGACGCGAGGCGAGGATCGTCGCGATGCTCTTGCACCATGACCTTGACCGACTGGATATCGCGGAGGTGAAGCCTCAGGAATTCGGCAAGGTGTATGATGAGGTGGGGAAATTCTCCACTTCGATGATCATGCAGAAGTACCACATCAGTGAGGCGTGGGCGCTCACTGTCTCGCCGACGCTGCATATTTATCAGGAAATCCTGAATGCGATCCCCGTGAAGCATGTGGTCATGATGGGTATGACTTTCGTGCGCTCGGCATCGCTCTTCTATGGGGCGCAGAAGACGAATGATCCGGCGCTTGCGTACATGCGCGCGCAGAATCTGGAGCTGACGCGCTCGATCGCGGCGGACTATTACTACGAACCGGTGCATGCGAAGGCGATGGAGCTCTACAGCAATGTGATCGTCCGTGCTTTTGACCGTGGAAACGGGCTCAATGACCGGGATGAATTTTTGCTCCGTATGGCGATCATCCTGTACCAGATCGGGAAGTATGTGAATCTGCTGGGCTCGTCCATGCAGGCATGGAATATGGTCCGCGGTACGGATATTTTTGGGATTTCCGACCGCGAGAAGGATATCGTGGCGTGTATCGTCTACTATGATCACAAGGGGATCCCGAATGATGATGATGAGCCATTCCGTATCCTGTCGGATGAGTCGAAGATGACGGCGCTGAAGCTGATATCCATCTTCCGCCTGGTCCGTGCGATGGATATGTCGAGGAAGCAGAAGCTGAAAGATCTTTCGGCCCATATCTCGGGGGATGCGCTTGTCATCGAGTATGAATCGAGTGAGGATACGGCTCTGGAGACATGGCTGTTCAATAAAGAAAAGACAATGTTTGAAACGGTATTTGGCATGGAAGCCAAATTGGAGCGGAGGTAACTATGGACGTGCAGGATAGACATCAGCATTATTATCTGAACCGCGAGCTATCGTGGCTGCAGTTCAATCGCCGCGTACTGCAGGAGGCGGTGGATCCGAACAATCCCCTGCTGGAAAAATTGAAATTTCTGGCGATCACGAGTTCGAATCTGGATGAATTCTTCATGATCCGCGTGGCGGGGCTGAAGCACCAGAAGGAAAATGGCGTGAAGCGCCGTGACATCGCCCATATGACACCGGAGGAGCAGCTTGAGCAGATTTCCGACACCTGCCAGAAGCTCGTCGCGCGCCAGTATCGTTTCCTCCATATGATCCTGTCCGAGCTTCGCACGGAAGGGCTCTACTTCATCCATCCGGAAGATGCGACAGAAGCGCAGAAGAAATGGATGGAGGACTATTTCGAGCGGCAGGTATTCCCCGTCGTCACGCCGATGGCCGTCGACTCTTCGCATCCGTTCCCTTTCCTCGCATCGAAGAGCCTGAATATCGCGATGCTGCTCGAAAGGAACGAGCGCGACCTTTCGCTGGATGAGGAAAATGATATCGATGTGAAGACAGCGATCGTGCCGGTGCCATCGGTGCTTCCTCGTATCGTCCGCCTGCCAGATGATCCGGAAAAGAAGGGGCGCCATGACTTCGTCCTCTTGGAACAGGTCATCCGTCACTTCGCTTCTCGTTTCTTCATCGGCTACGACCTCTTGGAGGCACATCCTTTCCGCATCACGCGTGACGCAGATCTGGCCATTGATGAAGAAGATGCACAGGATCTTGTCGTCGAGGTGGAGCGCCAGCTGAAAAAACGCCAGCGTGGGGAGGCCGTGCGCATTGAATTCGAAGCAGGCACCAGCCGCTTCATGCAGCGCTTCATGACGCAGGAGATGCACCTCGCGAAAGAGGATCTGTATGAAATCGATGGCCCGCTCGATATGACGATGTTCTTCTCCTTCTGCGGCATCAAGGGATACGACCGTCTCCGCTATCCGGAAGCGCATCCGCATCGCCCATGGTCCATGATCCAGCTTGAAAAGGATGGGCGGAAGAATATTTTCGAGATGATCCGCGAGAAGGATCTCCTCGTGCATCTGCCCTACGAATCCTTTGAGGACTCGGTCGTCAATTTCGTCGCCTCGGCAGCAGCTGACCCCGACGTCCTTGCCATCAAGCAGACACTCTATCGCGTGGCTTCTTCCTCGCCGATCATTCAGGCGCTCGAAAAAGCAGCGCAGAACGGCAAGCAGGTCACTGTCCTCATGGAAGTCAAGGCGCGCTTCGATGAAGCGAATAACATCCTGATGGCCCGCCGCCTTGAAAAAGCAGGCGCGCATGTCATCTATGGCCTTGTCGGGCTCAAGACGCACTCGAAGTGTACGCTCGTCATCCGCCGCGAAAAGGACGGCATCCGCCGCTACGTCCATGTCGCGACCGGCAACTACAATGCATCCACCGCGAAACTCTATACCGACCTCGGCGTCTTCACCTGCAATGACCAGTTCGGCAGCGATGCTTCTGCCTTCTTCAACCTGCTCTCCGGTTACTCCGATCCGCCGCTGTGGGACTCCTTCATCGTCGCGCCAATCAATCTCCGCCAGCGCTGCATGGAGCTCATCGACCGCGAGATCGCCTTCGCCAAGCAGGGCGAGCACGCACACATGGTCGCCAAGATGAATTCCCTCCTCGATAAGGAAATCATTGACAAGCTCTATGAAGCCTCTCAGGCAGGCGTCAGGATCGAGCTCATCGTCCGCGGCATCTGCGTCCTCATCCCGGGCATCCCCGGCGTCAGCGACAACATCACCGTCAGAAGCCTCGTCGGCCGCTTCCTGGAACACAGCCGCGTCTTCTGGTTCGCCAATGGCGGCCGCGAAGAGCTGTATATCAGCAGTGCGGACTGGATGCCAAGAAACCTCAATGACCGCGTCGAACTCATGATCCCTGTGCGTGACGCCGATCTCTGCCGCCGCTTGAAGGACATGGTCAATATGGAGCTTGCGGACAACCAGAAAGCGCACATCATGCAGTCCGATGGCATGTGGAAAAAGGAAATCGCACCTGCTGATAAAGTGGGCGCACAGGCCGAATTCCAGCGTATCGCGGAGAAGCGTGACCGCGAAGATGAAATGACCCTCGCGCAGAAAATGGAACCCTATATGCCTGTCTTTGGGAAAAAAGAAAAGTAAATCATGTATGACAAAAGCCGAAGCGAATGCTTCGGCTTTTTGCGTGGCTAGTAGCTAGTGACTAGTGACTAGTGACTGGTGGCTGGTGACTGGTGGCTGGTGACTGGTGGCTGGTGACTGGTGACTAGTGACTGGTGACTAGATACCACTTGTGGGCATCGCCCCATATATATTTGCGGCGAAGCCGCCACCTTCATTCCTAATTCCTCATTCCTAATTCCTCATTCAGGTCGAGCTTTCGCACGCAATCAAGGGACGATCCGCCCCAGGGGCTAACTCTGAAGTTGATTCCCCATTATCCACTTTTCCTTCTGCCGTCTTCTCTTTTTGGGAAAGACTTACAAAATTCAAGGATTTTGATGGGCAGATTTCCCACTTTAGGCGAAAATGAGAAAGACGAAACGTCAAAGATGGGACAAAGTTGGGCTATCTCGAAGGAGAGATGGGCTTGGCTTGAGGTTGACAATAAGGCGGAAAGCGGAATGCACAAAATGCGAAAGAAACGATAACATGGGAGATAGACTGATTCATAATCTGTTAATAAACTTCAAATGTCTATTGGGGAGATACAAGATTGACAATTCGTTTGATGAATATTATTCGATAATATCAGAGAAAAATCATGATATAACAAAAAGTGTAGCGAAGGATAGTGTGCGATGCATACGGCAGAATATGCAAGAAATATTCGATAAATACGGAATAAAGACACGTTCCTATTATTGTTAACATCGGAAAAATTGACAAAAAGTCTCTCTATGGTAGAATAACGGCCATAGGAGATGCATTTATGAAACCTTCAACGATGAACAAAGCGAAAAAAGTATTGGTATGTATATGTGCGGTGGCTGCCTTGGGAAGTCAGGTGGATCTGGCAGCAGCATCTTTGGATTTTCTGGGCGCAAGTCACGCGAAGACAGTGACCGTATATGATGGGGATCACAAGCAGGTCATTTCTACGGCGGCCTCCAATTTCAAGAATGTATTGAGCGAGCTCAATGTATCACTGAAGGCGTATGATACATTCTGGACCAGTACGAAAGATGTCACAGACGGCGCGGTCGTCGTGGTGGAGCGGGCGGTGCCTGTTTCTATCATCGCGAATGGTAAGAAAAAGGTCGTCTATACGACGCAGCAGACGGTGCAGGGCGTGGTGAATGATGCGGGCTTCGACTGGAAGAAGATGATGCCGATCGAAGACGGTCTGATGCAGGTGAAGGAAGGCATGCAGATCCATGTCGTCCCGTATACCGCGCGGAAGGTCTTCCGCAAGGAGGCGATGCCGATCCACTATAATAAGTGGTACGATGGCAGCCTCAAGGAGGATCAGGAAGTCGTCGTCCAAGAGGGTGTCCCCGGTGAGCGGGAAGTGGAAATCGATGAATTCATCTCTGGCGGCAAGGTCGTGAAGACGCTCATCACGCATGCCAAGGTTCTTTCTGATGGCACACCGGGCATTATGAAGACCGGTAAAGCAGAAGGGACGATGGGCTGGGTCGCCAATATGCATGCGAGCGCATATCATCCGAGCGATGGAGGCGGCAGCGGCATCACTGCGACCGGTACACAGGCCGGTCACGGCACGGTGGCGGTCGATCCTTCCGTCATCCCGCTCGGTACGAATGTATTCATCCCGAACTATGGCCATGCTGTCGCAGCAGATACCGGCGGTGCGATCGTCGGTAACCGCATCGACCTCTGCATGGAGTCTTTCGAAGACTGCTTTAACTTCGGCCGGCAGAATATCGAAGTGTTTGTGAATTATTAAGGGGTTCAAGGTTCAGGGTTCAAGGTTCAGGGGTGTGGTGCGGCGCATAACCATATAGAAGCGCCGCGATGTATAAATGGGGCGATGCCCGAAGGCAGCATTTCAGTGACCTTCGGGCATCGCCTTTTTTATTTTGCGGTGAAGTCGCTACTAATTTGCCTTCCCCATCGGGGAAGGGGGACCGCGTCAGCGGCGCTCGGGTGCTTTCGTAAATCGCCTGCTTGAGACGCTCCTTTTTCACTCCGCTCTGCGTCGCCCAACCTCCGCCCTGCGGGCACCTCCTTCCAAAGGAAGGAGGGATTGATACACTCGAAATGCCCCACATTCTCGCCCCTTCCTCTGGAAGGGGCTGTCGAGCGTAGCGAGACGGGGTTGGCTCCCCGTATGTTGGAAATGCGTTTCCCCCGTATCGCTCCCCCACCACTTTCGGGCATCGCCCCCATATATATTCGCGGCGAAGCCGCCACCTTCATTCCTAATTCCTAATTTCTCATTCGAGCAGAGATTCCATCCAGAGTCAATGGGCGCCCCGCCCTCGGGCTGCCCCCGCCCCGTTCCCACAAAAAAACTCCCTACTGCGCGCACCCTCTCTCTCATGCTATAATAAAGCAATATATAGGAGGATACTATGCTGACAGTTTATATAGCTTTATTCGTGACCGTGCTTGACCAGCTGGTGAAATGGATCGTCCAGCAGCACATGGTCTGGGGAGAATCGATCCCGCTCATTTCCGGGGTATTTCATCTGACCTACATCATCAATCCCGGTGCGGCCTTCGGCATTCTGGCGTATCAGAGATGGTTTTTCCTTGCGATCGTCATCTTGCTCTTTGGTGCGTTCTTCTTTTTCCGGAAGCGCATCCCGAAAGAGCCCCGCTATTTTTCCGCCGCGATCGGTATGCTGCTCGGTGGGGCTTTGGGAAATGCCATCGACCGTGTGCGTATCAGCGGCGTGGTGGACTTCTTCGATTTCCGCATCTGGCCGATCTTCAATGTGGCAGACATTTTCATCTGTGTCGGTGTGGCACTGATCGTATTTTATTATTGGAGACATGAAGCATGAGTGAGAAAATTTACGTTGTGACCGAGCAAGAAGCAGGACAGCGTCTTGACCAGTTCCTGAAAGAGGCCTCCGGGCTCACCCGTTCTGAAGTGCAGAAATGGATCAAAGACGGCCGTGCGCTGCTCGCAGATGGCAAGATGATCCGCCCGAACTACCATGTGCAGACAGGCGATCAGATCTCCTTCTCTTGGGAAGAGAAGAAGGAGCTCGCGCTCATTCCGCAGGATATACCGCTTGATATCCTCTACGAAGATGAACACATGCTGGTCATCAATAAAGCGCGCGGCATGGTCGTGCATCCCGGCTCGGGCAATCCGGATGGCACACTGGTGAATGCACTCCTCTTCCATGTCGGCCCTTCGCTTTTTGAGGCCTGCGAGGATCCCATACGTCCGGGCATTGTACACCGCCTTGACAAGGATACCTCGGGCGTCATGGTCGTTGCGAAGTCGAAGGAAGCCTTCCCTGTGCTGAAGGAAGAGATCGCGACGCATGAAGCAGAGCGTCACTACGTTGCCCTCGTCCATGGGCAGATGGAAGGAAATACGGGCGTCATCCGTTTCCCCCTGGGGCGCAGTACGAAGGATCGCATGAAATGGGACGTACAGCCTAAGACCGGCAAGCATGCCGTCACTCATTTCCGTGTACTTGAATTCATGCCGCATTACTCTTGGATCGAGTGCAAGCTGGAAACCGGACGTACCCACCAGATCCGCGTCCACATGGCACACATCCGCCATCCCGTCGTGAATGACCCGCTCTATGGCTGGAAGAAAGACCATTTCCCCATTGAAGGGCAGGCACTCCATTCGTGGACACTCGACATTCGCCACCCTGTGACGGGCAAGGCCCTGCACTTTGAAGCGCCGATCCCTGCTGATCTTGCGCTCTGCCTCCAGATGGCAAGAAAAGGGGAAATGTAAAGCGCGTGTTTCTCTGGAGGGAGCCTTGTATTTATCAATCCCTAGCTACTTAAGTTTGAAAGCAGGGATGAGTGGCTAGGGATTGGGGATTAGGAGTGACTAGTGACTGGTGACTAAAATGCCACTTTCGAGCATTGCCCTATTTATACTCCGCGGCGCTTCTATGTTTTTATGCGCCGCACCACCATTTCTAATTTCTCATTCAAGCGAAGATTTCAAACGGAATCAAAGGGCAGCACGTCCAAGGGGCTAACCCAGTCCCTAGTCCCTAGTCACCAGTCACTAGTTCCCCGAAAGCCGAAAGGAGAATTTCCATGATCACACGTACCATATCTGTTCCGGGATTTCGCATCGGCACGGCGCAAGACCGTGTGGGCCTTACGGGCGTGACCGTCATTTTGGCGCCTGAAGGGGGTGCGACCGCGGGAGTCGATGTACGCGGTTGCGCACCGGGGACGCGGGAGACGGATCTTCTCTCTCCGGAGAAAACGGTGCAGCAGATCCACGCCGTGGTTCTTTCCGGCGGCTCTGCCTTTGGCCTTGAAGCTGACAGCGGCGTCATGAATGCTCTCGCAGAAGACGGTGTCGGATTTCCCGTAGGGCCGGTGTCTGTACCGATCGTCTGCGGCGCGGTGCTCTTCGACCTTTTGATCGGCGATCCGAAAGCCCATCCCGATCTTGCCATGGGATACGAGGCGGCGAAGCGGGCGGATGTGACATTTCCCGTCGGCTGCTACGGTGCAGGAACAGGCGCGACGGTCGGCAAGCTCAAGGGCGCAGAGCATGCCATGAAGAGTGGTGCCGGCTATGCGGAGATCTCCCTCGAAAGCGGACTCTGTGTTGGCGCCTACATGGCTGTCAATGCGTGCGGCGAAGTGTACGACAAAGAGACCACGCTCGCCGGTATTCTTTCCGATGATGAGAAAACCATCCTTTCTTCGCACGACTTCATGCTCAAAGGATTTGAGCGTATCCTTGGCGGCAATACTTCCATCGGCTGCGTCGTAACGAATGCGAAGCTCACCAAGGCGGAATGCAAGGCGGTGAGCGGTATGGCACACGATGGCTTCGCCAGATCCATCCGCCCCGTCCACACCACGATGGATGGGGATACCGTCTTTACCATGGCATCCGGAGAGATCGCCGCGCCTGTCGATACGGTGGGCTATCTTGCAGAAGAAGCCATCCGCCTTGCCGTCCTTGATGCGGTCAAGAGCGCGGAATCCATGGGCGCTCGCCTGGCGTATGCGGATATCACGCGCAGGGAGCAGCTGGGATGACTGCACGTCCTCACGGGCGGTGAAATTGACATTTTCCCTCTTATCGCATACAATAGATAAGTACCTTTGGGGATGTACCGGTTTCGACAGGAGATTCTGGGACATAAACAGCGAGTCGGGATCCCACCTGCCCGTTAAACGGTGGAAAAACCTAAACGCAAAACGTGATTTTGCTTTAGCAGCCTAATCTGCTAATGTCCCCTGCGGTTTTCCTATGACCGCAGGCTGACATCAACCAATAGGATAGAGCGGAAGGATGCTTGGGACTTTCGTTTCGAAAACAATTCCGAGATCGGCAAAGGCAGTTTGTTCCTGTACGATACTTTGCTTAAATCTTAAAACAGTGAACTGCACTCGGAGAGGTTTATGGGACAGGCTTTTTGGACAGGGGTTCGACTCCCCTCATCTCCACCAGCAAGTGATAGAATCGCAGCGATGCGGTTCTTTTTTTATTGCCGCTTTGGCTTTTCAATGAATATTATTTTTCCATTTTCGGGCATGTGGGGAGCGACACGAATCCATCTATGATGATTATATTGACATGTATCGATATCCATGATAGAATATACATAGAGAACAATCGATATTACAAAAGGAGGTACCAACCATGATCCAGATGATCACAGGCACAGACAATTTCGATAAGGCACTCGAAAAGGGCGATATGATTGCCGGCTTCAGCGCACCATGGTGCGGCTACTGCCGCCGCCTGCAGCCGATGATCGTGAAGCTGTCGGAGGAGATCGACATCCCGATCTACGGCGTGAATATTGATGCGGATGAAGCGCTGGCGGAGCGCTATCACATTGAGACGATCCCGGATATCGTGTATTTCAAGGACGGAAAGCCGGTGGACAGCATCATTGGCTATGGCAATGTGGGGTATCCGGAGCTCAAGGCGTTTGTGGAAAAGAATCGGGGATAGGGAGTGGCTGGTGACTGGTGACTGGTGACTGGCGACTTGAATACCACTTTCGGGCATCGCCACTATATATACCCTGCGGCGCTTCTATATTTTTATGCGCCGCACCACCCCCGTTGAACCCGTTGAACCTATTGCCCCTTCCCAAAGACAGACTTTCCAGTCTGTCTTTTTATTTTTCTTCCTCTTTTCTAAGGCTGCGTGGTAAAATAAAAGAAAAATCAGAAATGAGGAGAAACCATGAGAGAGGACGAGGCGAATTCCCTGGTGCGACTGGGGAAGGATTATCTTCATATACGAAACTACGATAAGGCGATGGAGTATCTGGGGCATGCCGTGATGCTGGGCAAAACGAATGCGGCGCAGGATCTCTATGCTTTGGGCAAGCATTTCCTGGCAGAGAAAAACTACAAGAAGGCAGAGGCGGCTTTCCAGATGCTGGCCGATCGCGGGCATGGGGAGAGCTGCCTTATGCTTGGAGAGATGTGTGAGAAGGGGCTTGGCCGGCAGCGGGATTATCAGGCAGCCTTTGGATTCTATAGTGAAAGTTTCCAGCAGGGGGTCGACAGGGGGGCGTACCGGGCGGGGATGCTCATGCGTGAGGATGCGCTTCGGGTGGTCGAGGTGCGAGACATCGCACTCACCTGGTTGGAAGAGGCGATCAAGGCGGGGATGTATGAAGCATATGCAGCGGTCGGGGATCTTTATAGTGAGCATTTCACCGCGGGCTCGACGCCGCGAGATGATCAGGAGGCATTTTCCTGGTACATGAAGGGGGCGATGCGTGGAGACGCGCTGTGCCTCTTTCGCGTGGCGGTGTGCTTTGCCGAGGGCTATGGGACGAAGCAGGATATCCCGCGTGCGCTGCGTCTCTATAGGCAGGCGGCGGATGCCGGAAGTGCGCTCGCCTGCCGGCAGCTGGGCGAGATGTATGCGACTGGCCTTCATGTGCATCGGGAAATCCGAAAGGCGCTTACGTGGTATCTGCGCTCCTATGAGCTGGGGGATCCGGAAGAGAAAAGAGCGGCTGCGCAAGGGATGCTGCGCGTGGTGCAGACATATATCGATACGCCGCGCTATGAAGAAGTCGAAGAGCTTCTCCGTTCTTTCATGGAGAAGCTGCATGCCGCGGGAGATACGAGCTGTCTCTTCGCGCTCGCGGAAATGGAGCGACGCCGAGGACGGATGGATCTCTATCTGAAGGATCTGGAGATGGGGATGCAGGCAGGGCATGACAGCTGCCGTGAGCGCTGGGTGCAGTACTATATGAATGAAGTGGTGACGGAGCTGCGGGTACTGGAGCCGATATTTGAAGAGCTTGCCGAGCGGCGGGGCGAGAGACGGTTTTTCGATACCTATCTCGAGCATACGAGGCATGCGGCGGCTTGCTGTGAGAAGGCGGCAAAGGCGGGCAGCGCGGAGGCATGGGCGCTTCTTGCGTATCTCTATCTCTACCATGGCGCGGATATCGGGAAGAGAAATGAGGATTTCCTAGCGGCTGCGGCGAATGGAAGACATGCACGGATCATGGATATGGATCTCTTTCTGTGGACGTATTTTGCAGGCCCCTCCGGCGAGGAGGCGGGAGAGCTTCATCATGAGAATCCGGCCAAGGCGTTCCAGTTCGCGCAAAAGATGGCGGAGAAACGGAATGAGGATTTCTATGAAGTGCTGGCAGATTACTACCGCCGCGGGTATGGGACAGAGCCGAATCCCCAAATGGTGGAACGGTATCTGGATAAGGCAGCTAAAACGAAAGTAAAGGGGAAAAGGAAATGACATTTACATCTTATATCGATCAGGTCAGAGCGGGAAGACCGCTTGTGCATCACATCACGAATTATGTGACGGTCAATGACTGTGCGAATGCCTGTCTCGCGATCGGCGCATCGCCAGTCATGGCGGATGCCGTGGATGAAGCGGAGTCGATGGTTTCCATCGCGCAGTCGCTGGTGCTGAATATCGGGACGCTCAATGTGACGAAGGTCGAAGCGATGATGGTGGCCGGCCGAAAGGCAAATGCACTCGGCATTCCTGTCGTTTTTGACCCCGTCGGCGTGGGAGCGACGCCTTTCCGGAACCGCATGGCGGCTGAGCTCATGAATCAGATCCAGATGGCGGTCGTGAGAGGAAATATTTCTGAGATCTGCTCACTGGGAGGAGAGGCGGCGGAGACCAAGGGCGTCGACGCGGGCCGTGCGGATGTCAAAGTCGCGGAAGAGGTCGCTTCGATGCTGGCGAAGAAATGGCATGCGACGGTCGTCATCAGCGGCAAGACGGACATTATCACAGACGGCAGCAGGACCATGCATATCCACAATGGCTGTCCGGAGATGTCGGATATCACGGGCTCCGGCTGTATGTGTACCACGCTCATCGGCGCTTTTGCCGGCGCGCATCCGGAGGATCCCTTCGGCGCGTCTGCCGCGGCGATGCTCTCGATGGGGATCGCGGGTGAAAGAGCCTGGAAATCATACGGGCATCAGGGACTTGGTCATTTCCACATGGGCATTCTGGATGAGCTTGGCCGCATGAGCGCCTCTGTCATGGAAGCGGAGGGCCGGTATGACATCCTTTGATCTCACGCTCTATCTGGTGACGGACCGACGTATGCCGAAAAAGGGATTTGAAACCGTCGTCGAAGAGGCGATCCGAGGCGGAGTGACGCTCGTGCAGCTTCGCGAAAAGGAAGGGGATACGGGTCTTCTCTATGAACGGGCGCGTAGGCTGAAAGAAGTGACGGATCGCTATCATATCCCCCTCATCATCGATGACCGCATCGACATCATGCTGGCGGTGGACGCGGCGGGCGTCCATGTGGGACAGAGCGATATGCCGGCGTCCCTCGCGCGGCAGATGATCGGCCCGGATAAGATTTTAGGCGTCTCCGCAGCGAATCTCACCGAGGCGCTCAAGGCAGAAGCAGACGGCGCAGACTACCTCGGCGTCGGCGCGATGTATCCCACAAAGACAAAGACGGATGCAGACTTCACGACCAAAGAGACGCTGGAGGAAATCAAGCGCAGCGTCCATATCCCCGTCTGTGCCATCGGCGGTATCAATGAGAAGACCATCCCGGACTTCAAAGGAAGCGCGATCGACGGCTTCGCCATCGTCTCTGCCATCATGGCGAGCGAAGAGCCAAAGGCGGCTGCGGAAAATCTGAAACGGCTGATCGGGCAGACGCTTGGGGCAGAATGAGGGGAATGATATATTAGGGAAATGCGTTTCCCCCGTATCGCTATCCCCACCACTTTCGGAAATCGCCCTTTATAAAAAAACAACGCGGAGCGGCGCTCGGGGGCTTTCATAAATCCTCGACTTGAGACGCTCCTTCCCGCTCTCTTTCATGCCGCCAGTGCCCTATCCGCCCCTTCGGGGCACCTTCCCCTCGAGGGGAAGGCTTACGATACGGGAATACCGTCAGCCAAAATGGCGGCGTAGCCGCTATTAATTCGCCTTCCCCATTGGGCAATGCTATTAAGTTAAGGAAATCGTTAGCTACGTAACGTCTTGCTTCCCCC
>CAVBQN010000021.1:0-25096 GCA_963597545.1 Fusicatenibacter saccharivorans | reverse complement strand
GGGCGGATAGGGCACAGGCGGTATGAAAGACAGATGAGGAAAGCGGAGAGGTGCGCGACATATGTGGAGGGAAGCGCGAGTCCTTGACCGCGAATGGCAACGATTTAAACAGTGTTTCCTTAAAATCATTCGCGCCCCTTCCTCTGGAAGGGGCAGACGAGCGAAGCGAGGCGGGGTTGGTTTCCCCGAATGTGGGAGTACCGTTTCACGCGGCCAACCTCCGCCCCTTCGGGGCACCTCCTTCCAAAGGAAGGAGGGAAAAAGAAAGGCGCATTTGTGCTGCTAACGAAAACACCCGAGCGCCACTCCGCGCTCCCCGGTCACTCCCATCAAAAAAGCGGCGCATCCAAATAGGACGCGCCGCACCACCACTTCACATTTCTCACTTCTTATGCGCCGGCCAGATCATCAGACGGAAAACGACGAGCGAGAGAGCATAGCAGAGAACCATGATGATCCCCATCGGGAGTGCGGAGTGGTCGCCGGCAACCCCCGTGAGCGGCATCAGCGCACCGCCCAGGATCATATTGAAAAAGCCCAAAAGCGCCGACGCGCTCCCCGCATTCTTTCCGCAGCGGGACAGCGAGAGCGAGGTCGACGACGCCCCCATGAGCGAGAGCGGGATGACGGTCAAGAAAAGCACAGGGAGCGTGTAGCCGATCGGCGCGCCCAATACAATGCCCGCAAGGAAGAAGAGCGACATCACGAAAGGCACCACGAGCGATACCTTGAGAAAGGTGATCTCCTCGACCACCCCTGCCATCTTCGCCGGAAGCACGCCCATCAGCATGAGACCGAGACCGATGCCGCCGAAGATATAGCTGTACGTCTGCGGCGAGACACCATAGATATTCTGAAAAAGAAAGACGGATCCCGCGATGTAGGAAAAGAACGCACCGAAGTAGAAACACTGCAGAAGACACTGGCCGAAAAAATAGCGATTTCTCACCAGCACGGCAAAGGCGGCAAAGCCCTCCGTGAAGCTTCGCACACGCTCCCCCTTCTTCAGCGTTTCCTTAAAATGCATCGTCAAGCCCATCTGCACCAGCCCGATCCCGACAAGGAAAATAAAGATCCCGTGCCAGTCCGTGAAACGCAGAATCTGCGCCCCTGCGACAGGCGCCGCGATCGGAGCGAGGCCATTCACCATCATGAGGAGCGCCATGAACTGCATCAGCGCAGGCCCTTCCACCACATCACGCGCCACCGCACGGGCGATCACGATGCCGAAAGCGCCGGAGAGCCCCTGCAAAAAGCGGAAAGCCAGGAAGAGATGGATCTCCTCCGTCCACGCACAGCCCAAAGATGCCATCGTGAAGCCCATCATGCCGATAAGGAGCGGTACCTTGCGTCCCAGCCGGTCCGAGACAGGCCCGCCAAGGACCTGCCCGACCGCCATCCCCACCATCGTCATCGTGAGCGTCGACTGCGTCATCGAAGTGGAAATATGAAAATCAGAAGCGATCTTCGGCAGCGAAGGCAAGTACATATCCGTCGACAACGGCGCCATCGCTGTCATGACGCCAAGAAAAATCGTGAGATAAAGCATGTTGTTCATGGTGGGCTCCTTTGGAAAACAGGGATCAGTGAGCAGGCGCTGAAGATGCAATGGGCATGGTGCGGCGCATAGAAATAAAGCACCGCACCGAATAAAGAATGACAATGCCAGAAAGCCTTGCTCTCATTCGCCTGCGACTCCCCTTCCACGGGAAGGGGTAGATGGTTTTTTACCACTTCTCCCGCCTTCCTCTGGAAGGAGGTGGCGCGTAGCGCCGGAGGTTGGCTTCGCTCTCTTTCATCTTCGGCCAACCCCCTGCCCTTCAGGCATCCCCCTTCCATGGGAAGGGGGTAGATGGGTTACTCATCCCGTTTCTCCCTCCTTCCTTTGGAAGGAGGTGGCGCGTAGCGCCGGAGGTTGGCTCCACTCTCTTTCGCCTTCGGCCCCCCCTGCCCTTCGGGCATCCCCCTTCCATGGGAATGGGCATAGTATCAAATGACCGACATCTCCACTCTCAGTCGCTGCCAATCAAAAAGCGGACCCCCGCATCGGAGTCCGCCAATCCTTCCAGCCAGCATCAGTTAGATGGTTCTATTGTACTCATTTTGGCCAAAAGACGCAAGGTAAATCATAGTTGATTTTGGATCGCCACACAAAAGCCCCTTCCCCTCGGGAAGAGGCCGCCAGCAGGGCGGGGGATAGGGAGACTAATGAACAAGCAGCTGATCCGCTCATACGGGACTGACTACAGCAAGGAACATCGAAGTCCCGGCGCCTCCATGCCGCAGTCAGCCTCAAATATACCAAGCCCGTGCCTGCCATTTACATGAAATTGTACACGAGCGCCGAAAATACACTCATAAAATTGACACTTTATACCGAAAACACCCTCATAAAATTGTACAACTACATTGAAAAATGCCTCATAAAATTGTACAATGAGATGAAATCCCCTGATTTTATCGCATGAGGTGATACCATGTATCTACGAAGAAAAATAGATGCTTTTCTGGAAGAATGGAAAGCATCAAATGATCGCAAACCGCTCATCATCAAAGGCCCGCGGCAGGTCGGGAAGACGGAGTCCATCCTGCACTTTGCAAGATCCCACTATCCGCATATTCTCTACATCAATTTCGTCGAAGAGCCCAAATTCAAACAGATCCTATCTGACGGCTACAGCGAGGAAAGCATTCTCCGCAATATTTCCATCCTCTCGCCAGAGGCGGCGCTGATTCCGCACGAGACGCTTCTCGTTTTTGATGAAATCCAGGAATTTCCTGACATCGCCACCAGTCTGAAGTTTTTCAAGCTCAAAGGAAATTACGATGTCATACTGAGCGGCTCCATGCTGGGACTGAACTACCGCAGGATCGAGAGCAACAGTGTCGGCTACAAGGAAGACTTTGAGATGACCTCCATGGACTTTGAGGAATTTCTTTGGGCAAAGGGCTATGGAGAAAGTCTCACCACAGACATGCTCTCCCACATGCAAAGCCTCACCCCTTTTTCCCAGCTGGAAATAGACCAATACGGAGCGCTCTTCCTGGACTACTGCCTCCTGGGCGGCATGCCCGACGTTGTGAAAACCTACATCGAGCAGAGGCACTTCTCACAAATTCTCCCCAAACAGCGCCAGCTGCTTCTGGACTATGAGGAAGACATCCGCAAGTACCTCCCGGGTCTGGAGCAGACGAAGGTCCTCTCTATCTTCCGCAGCATCCCGGCTCAGCTCGCCAAGGAAAACAAGAAATTCCAAATCACAAAAGTCGCTCGTGGTGCGCGCCTCTCGCGCTACATGGACGCCATCGAGTGGCTGAATGATGCCGGCATGGTGAACCTCTGCTACTGCCTGAACTTCCCGGAGCTTCCACTCAAAGGAAATGGGGATCGCTCCCGCTTCAAGATTTATTTCAAAGACACCGGCCTGCTCATCGCCTCTCTGGACGAAGAAGCGCAAGAAGACCTCCGTGCCAACCAAAATCTTGGCATATACAAGGGAGCGCTCTATGAGAATATGATCGCCGAAGCACTCTTCAAAGCAGGGCTTCCCCTTTTTTACTATAAGAAAGAAAATTCCAGCTTGGAAGAAGATTTCTTCATCCGCAGCCAGCATGAACTCATCCCGCTGGAAGTGAAAGCGGGAAATGGCGCGGCCGCCTCCCTCCGCCAGCTCATCAAGAACCCGAACTACGGCGATATCCATCGCGGCATCAAGCTCGTTCGCGGGAATATCGGGTGCCGGGAAAACATCTATACCTTCCCATACTTCTGCGCCTTCCTCCTGAAGCGATATATAAAGAGCCTCGCTATGTAAGGAAGGCTATGACGAAGCTATGTATAAAAATTCTTGTAGAATCTGACTCTGCGATTGAATCAGCGTTTTTCTAGACGCGGCATGCACGTGAATCTCCCATAAAAAAAGAACTCCCGAAGGAGTTCTTTTTTAGTCTCAGAGGTGAGATTAGAATGCGTAGTTGAGTTCGATGCCCCAGGTATCGTCCGGATCTTCTACGTTGTTGCCGGATGCCTTCGCTGCGAAATTGTAGTAAGCGTCGAGTTCGACATTCTTCTGTACAGCTACGCCTGCTTTAGCCACCCAGAACTTCACGTTGGTATCGTTAGAGAAGCCGAGCTGATCGCCCATGTCCAGAGCGGTGTTGCCGAGGAACATAGAACCTTTGTCAGCCTTGACATAGTGAGCGCCGAGGGACCAGGAGCCGACTTTGTCGGTATCGACTTCGCCATAGGTGAGGCCTGCTGTCCACAGAGCAGCATCACCAGCCTGGGTGTTCTGGGTCTTCACATAGTCGCCATCGATGGTGAAGTCGCCGATGCCATAGGAAAGACCAGCACCCCAAGCAGATGCATTTTCACCAACCTGCGTACCCTTATCCTGTTTCTGTGCGTTCTTCAGGTAGAAAGCAGAAACATCAGCCGCATCAGCGATGTGGCCTGTCAGCTTGCCATACCAAGCTTCGGTCTTATCCTGACCGGACCAACCTTCTGCTTCATTTTCAGCGCTCTTGAAGCGACCATAGCCGGCTTCTACGCCGACTTTGCCATTGTCCCAGCCGGCAGCGACGCCGTCGAATACTCCGTCTTCATCCCAGAAGGTGCCGGTCACGTCGAGAGCTACGCCCTGACGGCCGATGGTGACGTAAGTAGCGTCATTGGGTTCCCATTTTGCATTGATGCGATCCATGCTGGTAGAGGAAGAATCGCCATCTTTGAAGTCCATTTCATTAACGAAACGGCCGTTGACAGTGACCTGATCATTGACCTGGCCCTGAACGTTGATTCTCATACGGCCATTCCAAGTATCTGCATGTTCAGTGCGAGAAGGATCAGCGAGGTTATGCTGGTACTGCATACGAGCATCGCCGGACCAGGAGATGTTGCCGACCTTCTTTTCGAGGTTTGCTACGCGAACGCCGAGGTTTGCGAGTTCGTCAGCGTATTCGCCAGCGAGTTTGTCAAGGGTAGCCTGCTGTTCAGCGTTCAGCTGGTCTTCTTTAGCCATGAGGCGAGCGATGATCTGAGCCAGTTCGTAACGGGTCATGTTTCTTTCGCCCTTGAAAGAGCCGTCCGGATAGCCTTCTACGACGCCCTGAACGGACAGGTCGGATACTGCCTGGAATGCCCAGTCATCCGGGGTAACATCAGAGAACGGATTTGCAGCGTAAGCGGATACGCCAGCGGTGAGTGCTGCTACAGCAGCCAGTGCGAGGATCTTTTTCATTTAGATTCGCTCCTTATATAGAAATATGGGTAGTCCTGATAAGGAGGAGCTTTCTAGAAGGAGTTCTGCGCGAGTGACCGTGTTTCCTCTGCGTTCCTTCTGTCTTTCTCCCGTCAACCGACAGGACTTCTCAGTTGGCTAGCTACAGTATAGCACTTTCATTAGAGCTTCGCAAATAAAAAATAATGTTCCATTATGAATGCTTTGCGCCTCTTTGAAAATTAAGAAACGAAGTGTGGGAAAAAGGATGGAAAGTGGCTAGGGATTAGGAGCAAGCGGTGATTGAAATAGCGCAGTTGCATACTAACCGTTCTGCAAGAAGGATCTCTCGGCTACGCTCGAGATGACAACTGCGCGCAGCGCTATCAAAACTTCACGGCGCTTCCTAATTTTATGCGCCGTACCTTCACTCCTCACTCCTGACTTAATTCGGGAGTTGACTTAAATGCCAGTTATTCAGAAGACGAAATATGAGTGTTTCTCTCGCATCGTCATTTCGAGCGAAGTCGAGAAATCTTCCTTGCAGAACGATAATCGACGTATGCGTGAAAGAAGGAATATGCCGTTTTGGGGCATCACCCCATATATACTCGCAGCGAAGCCGCCACCTTCATTTCTCATTACAATTCTCATTTTTTCTCCCTCTTGCAATTTTTTCTCAAATCCGCTATTCTAAATGCATAGCACGCTATATGATTCATGAAATCAATGAAGCGAGGATATATGATGAGCAATATCGAACAACTCCTGATGGATAAGAAGATGAAGCGGACGAAGGCGCGTGTCCTGATCCTGAAGACACTCGCCAAAGGGCTCCCGCTCTCTGCGGGCGAAGTCTTCGAGGCGGTGCGTGTCAAGGATACACAGCTCTCGCTCTCGACGGTATATCGGAATTGCGAAGCACTCGCTGAGCATGGGCTTCTCTCCCGCTCTACCACGATGTCCGATGGTCTCACGCGCTACGAATTCGACCACGGCACGCCCGTCCCTCATGCGATCTGCACCTCCTGCCATCGCATCTTCCCGATCGATATCCATCTCGAAGAGGGCTATAAAGAGAAGCTCTCACAGGAGTACGACTTCGCTGCGGCCGATCCGCGCATTGAGATCTACGGGATTTGTAAGGACTGCCAGAAGAAGGGGAGCTAGGGACTGGGGACTTAGTGGCTAGGGATTAGGGACTAGTAGCTAGGGACTGGTGACTGGTGACTAGGGACTTGAATACCACTTTCGGGCATCACCCATATAAGCCTTCCCCGCATGGGGAAGGGGGACCGCGCCAGCGGTGGATAGGGTTTTATCGTAAATCGTCGGCTTGAGATTCTCTTTCCCGCTCTCTTTCATACCGCTAGTACCCTATCCGCCCCTTCGGGGCACCTTCCCCTCGAGGGGAAGGCAGTGTGTCGGGGATAGCGGCATCCTCGTTTCGCTGCCTTCCCCATTGGGGAAGGGGGACCGCGTAGCGGTGGATAGGGTGCTCTCGTATATCGCCTACTTGAGACGATCTCCCTCGCTCTCTTTCATACCGCTAGAGCCCTATCCGCCCCTTCGGGGCACCTTCCCCTCAAGGGGAAGGCAGTGTGTCGGGGATAGCGGCATCCTCGTTTCGCAGCCTTCCCCATTGGGGAAGGCAGTGTGTCGGGGATACCGCTTTCCCCCTCCAACCTCCGCCCCTTCGGGGCACCTCCTTCCAAAGGAAGGAGGGAGCATCCACGCGAGCCCCTTCCCTTGGAAGGGGCTGCTGAGCGCAGCGAGGCGGGGTTGGCTTCCTTTTTTGCGGCGAAGCCGCCACCTGAACCCTGAACCCTGAACCCTGAATAAAAAAAATACGTCATGATGCTTTCTCGCATCATGACGTATTTTTTATTTCATCTCATACCCGTAGTCTTCTTTCAGCGTGAGGATGGCTCCCTGATCACCTCGCATGGCGGCTTTGATAAGCCAGGACATGGCGGCTTTTTCATTCTTTTCACAGCCTTCGCCATTGGCGAGGGCGTAGCCGTAGTGGGCCATGCCGAAGGGATCACCAGCTTCTGCGGATCTCTTATAGAAGGAGACGGCACGAGTAATGTCTTCCTCTATGCCGAGCCCGGCTTCATAGCAGAGACCGAGAGCGGCCATGGCCGCCGGAATGCCGTTTTCTGCCGCGCGCTTGTAGCACTCGAAGGCTTTCGGCAGGTGGTCTTTCTGGTTCGAAGCCGCGCTGTAGGTCTTGCCAAGGCGGTAGAAGACATCCTTATCGCCTAGGGCTTCCGCTTCTTCCGCCATCTGCCAGGCTTTCGCGGGGTCTACCTTCCCGGCAGCCCCTGTGATGTATTCGGAGGAGGCGACGGAGAGGAAGACGCGGAGCGTCTGATCGCCATCGGCATCTCCTTCCTCGCGTCCTTTGCGGATCCACATCTCAGCAGCCGTGAGATCCTTCGCCACGCTTGTCCCCTGTGCGTAGAAAAGACCGATCATCAGCATGGAGCTGGTATCACCTCTCTCAGCGGCGAGGAGGTAGTATCGGAAGGCCTGCTTGGGATTCACTTTCCCGAGAAGCCCTTCGTCATAGGCTTTGCCAAGCAGAGCGGCAGCTTCTCTATTTCCCATCTCAGAAGCATCTTCCAAGGCGCGGCGGGCTTTCCTCGGATTTGGTTTTCCGCCATGGATGCCGCGAAGGTACATCTCGCCCAAGTACAGGCTGGCTTTCTCGATGCCGTACTCGACACCTATTTTATAGCAGCTTTCTGCTTTTTCTTCATTTTTTTCTACCCCATCACCGGTTTCCATCTGGCGTCCGATGGCGCAGATCTCATAGGCGGCCTCGTCGGCTCCCATATTGGCGGCTTTGCGGAAATAGGTGACCGCATCGTCAAGAGCGCCATTCGTTAGGCAGTCCTGTCCCATGGAGTAGTAGTATTCCATCATACGATCGGATGACATGATCGGTTCTGCTCCTTTTCTACAACGGGGAAAATGATTTTTCTCTCCTTTCACTGAAAGGTGGGAGATAGGTTTTTGCTACTTCTCCCTCCTTCCTCTGGAAGGAGGTGGCGCGCAGCGCCGGAGGTTGGCTAAGCTCTTTTCGCCTTCGGCCAACCCCCCGCCCTTCGGGCATCCCCCTTCCTTGGGAAGGGGGTAGATGCCTTTCATCCCGCTTCTCCCTCCTTCCTCTGGAAGGAGGTGGCGCGTAGCGCCGGAGGTTGGCTTCGCTCTCTTTCATCTTCGGCCAACCCCCTGCCCTTCAGGCATCCCCCTTCCACGGGAAGGGGGAGATGGTTTTTTACCACTTCTCCCGCCTTCCTCTGGAAGGAGGTGGCGCGTAGCGCCGGAGGTTGGCTTCGCTCTCTTTCGCCTTCAGCCAACCCCCTGCCCTTCGGGCATCCCCCTTCCTTGGGAAGGGGGTAGATGGATTACTCATCCATAGTAGCACGCTCCATTATCCGTTCACGGAGAATGGTTTCCAGATATTGGCAACATTCATTGAACTGAAAATGAATCTGAAAATTGGTCAATCGCACTACTTTTAATCCATAATTCTCAAAGAAATGCGTTCTTACAGTATCATGCGCAAATCCTGACTCTGTACAATGCTGCTTTCCATCGATTTCGATGATCAGCCCAGCCTTTGCACAATAAAAATCAGCGATATACGGTCCCAGCACATACTGTCTTGTTACTCTAGGCCGATATGTTCTCAGAAAATGATACCATAGTTGCTTTTCTTCCGGAGTCATTTGATTTCTAAGTTCTCGCGAGCGGATACGCATGGACTTAGAAACCCGGGGGCGATTTGTAATCATAGGCATGCCTGTTGCAAAACACTCTTTCCTATAAAAGGAGAATAGATAGGTTTTTGCTACTTCTCCTTCCTCTGGAAGGAGGTGGCGCATAGCGCCGGAGGTTGGCTTCGCTCTCATTTCCCTTCGGCCAACCCCCTGCCCTTCGGGCATCCCCCTTCCATCGGAAGGGGGTAGATGGGCTACTCATCTCGCTTCTCCCTCCTTCCTCTGGAAGGAGGTCGCGCGTAGCGCCGGAGGTTGGCTTCGCTCTTTTCGCCTTCGACCAACCCCCTGCCCTTCGGGCATCCCCCTTCCATCGGAAAGGGGGGTAGATGGGCTACTCATCTCGCTTCTCCCTCCTCTGGAAGGAGGTGGCGCGTAGCGCCGGAGGTTGGCTTCGCTCTTTTTCGCTTTCGGGCAACCCCCGCCCTTCGGGCATCCCCCTTCCATGGGAAGGGGGGGGAGATTTCTCACCGCTTCTCCCGCTTTTCTCCGGAAGGAGGAGATCTGCTATCTAAATTCCTTGCAGAGGTCGTCGAAGACTTCCTGGCTCGGCTTTTCTACATAGTCGACGAGCGCAATATCTTTGGACGGTACGATGTCGCCAAAAGGAAGGGCGCCGGTCTCTTCGTAGATGACGCCGGTGACGAGACTGTCGGTCTCTGCGAGGAGATGGAAGGCCTGGGCTTTGCTGGTCGGATCATAGGATTCACGGACATCGGAGATCTTCTTCAGGTGGGTGTTGTACCATTCGACGGTATTGAAATGGTTGAAGGTCACGCACGGGGTGAAGATATTGACGTAGGAGAAGCCTTTATGATCGACGGCTTTTTCAATGATGTCGACGAGGTTCTTGCCGTCGATGGCATAGGCCTGAGCGACGAAGGTGGCGCCGGCTGCGATGGCCATGGAGGGCGCATCGAGCGGGGTCATCGGGTTGCCGTCCGGGGTGGTCTTGGTGACGAAGCCCTGGGAGGAGGCCGGAGAGGTCTGGCCTTTGGTGAGGCCATAGACCTGGTTATCAAAGACAAGGTAGGTGATGTCCATATTTCTCTTCATGGCATGCATAGCATGGCCGAGACCGATGGCGTAGGAGTCACCGTCGCCGGAGCAGACGATCATATGGGTGTCCTTGTTTGCACACTTGATGCCCTGTGCGAAGGGAAGAGCTCTGCCGTGGGTGGTATGAGCGCCGTAGCAGTACTGGTAGCCGCCGATACGGGACGAGCAGCCGATGCCGGAAATCAGGGTGATGTCTTCATTCGCCCAGCCTTTTTTTGCGCAGACGGCGCTGATGGCATTCTGAATGCCGTAGTCGCCGCAGCCGGGGCACCAGTTCGGAATAATGGTATTTTTATAGTCGCGCGGTGATGCCATCTTAGAAGACCTCCTTAGCTTTTTTGAGAATGGTGGATGCCGTGAATGGGGTGCCGTCATACTGCAGGCAGGACAGCAGCTTGTCATGGCAGGAGAAATGGATCGCAAAGAGCTCGCGGAGCTGCTCTGTCAGGTCTTCTTCTACGATGAGGACTTTCTTCGCACCTTCGATGTACGGGCGAAGAGCTTCGGTCGGGAATGGCGAGAGCAGACGCAGGTGCAGGTGGTTCACTTTCTTGCCTTCTGCCTCGAGTGCTTCGCAGGCTTCATCGATCGCACCGCCGGTGGAGGTGATGCCTACGAGGAGCAGGTCGCATTCTGTATCTTCATGGTTGACGAAGAACGGGGTGATCGCATCCGGTACGCCGGCAAATTTGCGGTGGCGCTTTTCCATTTCCATCACACGGTCGCCCACGCCTTCTGCCGGTTTACCGAAGACATTGTGTTCGAGGCCCGTGGAGAGGAACATGCCGTTCTTCACGCCCGGAATGGTTCTCGGGGAGATGCCGTCTTCCACATCTTCGAAACGATGGAAATATTCTTTCTTCTTCGTATCGAGTTCCGGCAGTCCTTCGCGGATGAGCTTGCCGCGTTCGATGCCGACGCGGTGAAGATCAAAGGCCGGGACGGACTGTTTGCACATGCCGAACTGCAGATCGGAGAGGACGATGACCGGGGTCTGGAACTTTTCAGCAAGGTTGAAGGCTTCCTGGGTGATGTAGTAGCAGTCCTCGATGGAAGCGGCTGCAAGGACGATCTTTTCCGCATCGCCATGGCCGGAGCCGATCGCGTAGCGGATGTCGCTCTGTTCCACCTTGGTCGCCATGCCCGTGGACGGGCCGGCACGCATGACATCGATGATGACGACCGGAATTTCTGCGGTCGCTGCCATGGAGATCGACTCTGCCATCAGGGAGAGCCCTGGGCCGGAGGTCGCAGTGAAGGCACGGACGCCTGCATAGCCGCCGCCCATCGCCATCATGCAGGAAGAGAGCTCGTCTTCGGTCTGTACGACAGTACCATGGATCTTATGGATGACTTTGATCATGTATTCCATGATCTCCGTCGCCGGCGTGATCGGGTAGGATGCCATGAAGCGGGCCCCTGCGGAAATCGCGCCAAGCGCGGCTGCTTCATTGCCGAGCAGGTAGAGCTGGTCCTTCTTCGGCGGGGTCGCGAGCTTTCCGAGCTCTACGCCGTGCATCGCAGCGATGGCGGTATCATAGCCGTCCTTGAAGATCGCCTTGTTTTTAGAAATGATTTCATCGCCCTTCTTGGCGAAGCGGTCGGCGATGAAGCCGTAGAATGGTTCTTCCGGGAATCCCAGCACGCCGGCACTCATGCCGAGCGCTGCGATATTCTTCATCTGCATGCTGCCGTATTTCTTCGCCAGCTCCGTGATCGGGAGCGCAAGGAACATACGGCCGGTATGTGCTTCAAATTTCGGGTGGAACGCATCATCGGCGATAATGACGCCGCCTTCCGGCACTTCCTTGCCATGGATATCGATCGTTTCCTGATCGAGTGCGACCAGACAGTCTACATGCTCGCCAATGGTCGCGATTTCTTTCGTCGCAATACGCAGCGCAATGGTGGTGTGGCCCCCCTTGATACGGGAAGCAAAGAGACGCTGGCTGAACAGAGAGTATCCTTCCTGCGCCAGGACCTTGCCGAGGATCTCACCGCAGGACTCGACACCCTGTCCCTGCTGGCCGCCCATCTTCCAGATAAAATCACGTTTCGTTTCCAATCCGTTTTCCTCCTTGATAGGGAAATGCTGAGGAAAGGAAGGCCGCGAGAGCCGCCCTTCCTTGTGACCGCAATACACACTCTCATTAACTAATTCATTATACCATAATATAAAAAGTGAATAATTAGAATATTTTTATAATCCATTCAAACCACTGTCAGAGACTGTGACAGAATAGGGAGACTAGTGGTCATGGATCTGGGAAACGCTGAGGCTGCTTCCCCGCACCGTCATCCCGAGCGCAGCCGAGGGATCCCCCTTGCAGGCAGGAAAACGCTAGGTGTTTGATCACGAGAAGCGAGAAGTATTGAGCCTACCGCCAAGTACACCAGTTGTGATATCCGGTGTGCAAGAAAGATTTCTCGACTTCGCTCGAAATGACGATACGGGAAAAGCGCTATCCTCCGAACCCCGAAATTTGAAAGCAGGGATTAGGGATGAGCGACCAGGGATACTGGCGCTCTTCTATGAGATGGTGCGCGCAAACGCGCACCTCTTTTATAAGTATGCGACTTGCGGAGGGATCGAAAGTGCCTAGGGAAATGCTGAGGCTACTTCCCCGCACCGTCATCCCGAGCGCAGTCGAGGGATCCCCCTTGCAGGCAGGAAAACGCTAGGTGTTTGATCACGAGAAGCGAGAAGTATTGAGCCTACCGCCAAGTACACCAGTTGTGATATCCGGTGTGCAAGAAAGATTTCTCGACTTCGCTCGAAATGACGATACGGGAAAAGCGCTATCCTCCGAACCCCGAAATTTGAAAGCAGGGATTAGGGATGAGCGACCAGGGATACTGGCGCTCTTCTATGAGATGGTGCGCGCAAACGCGCACCTCTTTTATAAGTATGCGACTTGCGGAGGGATCGAAAGTGCCTAGGGAAATGCTGAGGCTACTTCCCCGCACCGTCATCCCGAGCGCAGTCGAGGGATCCCCCTTGCAGGCAGGAAAACGCTAGGTGTTTGATCACGAGAAGCGAGAAGTATTGAGCCTACCGCCAAGTACACCAGTTGTGATATCCGGTGTGCAAGAAAGATTTCTCGACTTCGCTCGAAATGACGATACGGGAAAAGCGCTATTCTCCAACCTCGGAAGCGCCAAAAGCCCGCTCCTCACGGAGCGGGCTTTTGGGTGACCTATTTATTTGATATCATACATCCCACTAACGCCATCTTTCAGATTGATGAAAATATTCTTCATCTGGCTGTAGTGTTCGAGCATGACCTTGTGCGTTTCACGACCGATGCCGGACTGCTTGTAGCCGCCAAACGGTGCGCCTGCCGGCAGATCGTTGTAGGTATTCACCCACATACGACCCGTGCGGACACTGCGTGCGACCTTCATGGCTGTATTGATATTCTTGGTGAATACCGCGCCGCCGAGGCCGTACACGCTGTCATTGGCCAGCGCGATGACTTCGTCAGCGGTCTTGAATTTCTGTACTACGACGACCGGTCCGAAGATCTCTTCCTGGCACACGCGGCAGTCCGGCTTGTCAGTGACAAGGATGGTCGGTTCCATGAAGTAGCCCTTGTCGCAGCCGTTTGCCGTATAGCGTTTGCCGCCCGTCACGAGGGTCGCGCCCTCTTCGATGCCGATCTTGACGTAATTCAGAACTTTATCCTGCTGGGATTTGTAGATCTGCGCGCCGAGCTGGGTCGATGGATCCGTCGGATCGCCGATCTTGACCGCTTCGAAGGTCGCTTTCAGGTGTTTCAGGAATTCATCGAAGATGCCTTCCTGTACGAAGAGACGAGAGCCGGCGCAGCAGACCTGTCCCTGATTGAAGAGGATGCCCTTGCAGGCGCCGTCGATGGCCTGGGAAAGGTCGCAGTCGTCAAAGACGATGTTTGCGGATTTCCCGCCGAGCTCGAGGGTACAGGGGATGAGCTTGTCGCAGGCCGCCTGATACACGCCGTGTCCGACTTCGGTGGAACCGGTGAAGGCGAGCTTGTCCAGATCCGGATGGTCGAGCAGCCACTGGCCGGACTTCGAGCCCTTGCCGGTGATGACATTGACCACGCCCTTCGGCAGGACGTCCTGAATGAGGCGCATGAATTCCATCAAAGACAGCGATGTGTGGGAGGATGGCTTCATGACGATGGTATTGCCCGCCGCAAGCGCCGGCGCAAGTTTCCAGCATGCCATGGTGAAGGGGAAATTCCACGGGATGACCTGCCCGACCACTCCGACAGGTTCATGAAGGATGAGCGACATGGTATTGTCATCGATCATCGTCGCACTGCCTTCCCACGCACGGAGGCACCCTGCAAAATAGCGGAAATGATCGCTGCCGAGCGGGACATCCGCTGCCTTCGTCTCGCGGATCGGCTTGCCGTTGTCGAGCGTCTCCATGAGAGCCAGGTGATCGGCATTGGCATCAATAATGTCTGCGATCTTCAAAAGAAGATTCTGTCTTTCGACAGGAGATGTCTTCGACCAAGCCGGGAGCGCTGCGCGAGCCGCTTTCACAGCTTTGTCTACATCTTCCTTCGTCGCTTCCGCAAAGAGAGCGAGCTCTTCGCCATTCGCCGGATTGTGCGCTGCAAATGTCGCGCCGTCACCGGCTGGTACAAAATCACCGTCGATAAAAAGTCCGTACTGTTTCTGGATGTCTGCCATAAGAATGACCTTCCTTTCAGAAATGGAAAAGGGGGAGTCCGTGGGGCATGCTGCCTTTCGATTGGGGATGCAAGCTCTGCCTGAATGAGAAATGAGAAGTGATGGTGCGGCGCGTTTCGTCATCCTGAGCGGAGAAAAACGTCGTATGTTAGAAAATGGCTGATCTGAGATATGAGAACTGATAAGCGCCGCGGAGTACAACTAGTGGCGATGCCCGAAAGTCTGCGTGTAGCCGGTTTCCCGTTTTGAACCTTCCAAACATTGCCCACCTGAACGCGAATGACAAAGATTTCTCACTTCGCCCGAAATGACGATACGGGAGTCTGATGTCTCCTGGTCTTCTAATCCCAAGCCACTAATCCCTAGCTACTATTCACCACTCACTCGAGGTTCCTATTCCCTAGCCCCCTCTTCCGATATAGATATCCATCGGGATGCTTACGATTGGGCGGTGATCCCGGATGGGGAAATGCATACAGCGGGAAATCGATCTACTGCAAAAGCAGTATACCTTTATTTTCCATCGCGTCATTAAGAAATACAACCTTTCATACTGTTCGATAGTCACTTTCTTAATTTATCGGTGCTGATGTATGCATTATAGCACGAAAGTTTTCGATATTCAAGAGCGTCGATATGCCGATGGCTATCAGTTGACTACATACCGCTGACCGCCTGCCGTGACAAAGTTTTAGGATTCAAATCCTAAAACGCTTGACTTTCGTAGACTTTTGGGATTTGAATCCTAAAAGTCTACGAAAGAAAACTCATTGGAGATGATGAGCCCAGGGAGATGCTGAAGCAGTTCATAAATGCAAAAACGCCCGTTTTACAAGAACAGGCGTTTTTTGCTTACCGATCCCCCTAGTGCGTCCCACACTGGATGATTTCCAGATTTTCTTCTCCATCGATGCGAAAGACGATGCGATTCTTCTGGTCAATATGAACACTCCAGTACCCAGAAAGATCCCCTTTCAAAGGCTCCGGCTTGCCGCTGCACTCATAGCCATATCGATCGATATCTTTCAGTAGTCTGTTGATCTTCTTCAATACGGCTTTATCCTTCGTTTGCCAGCTGATGTACTCTTCCCACGCTTCTTCAAGCCATAGTTTTCTCATTCATCCGCCTCGAGCAGTCCATGCTCCTTCAGCTTGGCTTTTCCGGAGCGAATGGCAGCCACCCGCTCACGAAGAACTCGCATATTCTCTTCCGAATAAAACGGATCGGGGTCAGCCTTGATTTCAAAAGGAATCCGGCGCTCCTTCACGGCCATCTTTGCAAACACACACACAGCTGTCGTCATGGTCATACCGATCTCAGAGCAGAATGCTTCAAACTGCTTCTTCAAGTCCGCATCCATACGGATATTCATTGTTGCCTGAGCCATTTTGCTCACCTCCTATTCCTATTGTATTTAAATTTAGATACATTGTCAATATATTTTATTACACGCATCGAATAAAAAAAGAAGCCCCATAAGGAGCTTCTTTTTTACTGGAGTATCCAAGAATTAGAATGCGTAGTTCAGGGAAACAGTCCAAGCGTTGTCATCATAGCCAGCCTGGGTGTTTTCGATATCCCAAGCGTATTCGCCGTGGAGGGTGACGTTCTTCTGGAGAACAACGTCGCCGAATACGTTCCAGAACTTCAGGTCTTTGCCAGCAGCAATATCGAAGAAGTCAGCTGCATCGTAAGTGACTCCGCCGAGGTAAGCGTTAGCACCGACTTTGTTATAAGCGACGTTCAGAGCGAAGGTGCCCGGTTTGGAAGCATCAAGGGTGCTGTAGCCGAGGCCTGCCTGGTAAGCGCTGTCGTTCTTGTCAGCGTTGGAGTCCCAGTATTCGCCGAATACGCTGAAGTCCTGAACCGGAACAACGAGGTTCGCGCCCCAGATGCTGTCAAAACCGCTAACAGTCTTTGCTTTGTCGCCGGTGAAGTTGAAGTAAGCTGCGTTCAGTTTAGCCACGCCGAAGTCATAGCCGAGGCCGCCGAAAGCAGCATCGGTTTCTTTATAGTCGCCTGCGTTCAGCTGGCCAAATGCTGCGTAAGCATCGAATTTGCCATCGTTGTATGCGAGTTTAGCGCCATCGAATGCGTCATCATATTCGAGTCCGCCGAATACGGTCAGGTCCTGACGGCCGAGAACAACGGAGGTCTTGTCGCCGAAGCTGTGGTTGACGAAGAGACGATCCATGGTGGTGTTGCCATCTTTAGCAGCATCAGCATCTTTGAACCACATGTTGGTTACGATACGGCCTTTGACGAAGGTGGAATCATTGACCTGACCCTTGACGTTCAGACGGATACGGCCTTTGTAGGTGTCGTTTGCAGTCTTTTCAGCGTTGTTGGTGTACATCATCTTTGCATCGCCAGCCCAGGAGATGTTGCCGACCTTCTTTTCGAGGTTGGAAACGCGAACGCCGAGGTTTGCGAGTTCGTCAGCGTATTCGCCAGCGAGCTTGTCGAGCGTTGCCTGCTGTTCAGCGTTCAGCTGGTCTTCTTTTGCCATGAGGCGAGCTACGATCTGAGCCAGTTCGTAACGGGTCATGTTTCTTTCGCCTTTGAAGGTGCCGTCCGGATAGCCTTCTACGACGCCCTGAGCGGACAGGTCGGATACTGCCTGATAAGCCCAGTCATCAGCGGTGACATCGGAGAATGGATTTGCAGCGTAAGCGGATACGCCAGCGGTGAGTGCTGCTACAGCAGCCAGTGCGAGGATCTTTTTCATAATAAATCGCTCCTTTGAGAAATGGGAAATGTTTCCCTATATATAGGATCGCCCTTTCCGAAGGAGTACTCAAAAATCTGCGGCGCGAGTGACCGTGTTTCCTCTGCCATTTCCTTTCGTCCTTCGCACATATCTCGGGCAGGATATGAGTTCCTTTTAGGATACTATAGAAATAAATCTTTCCGCAAGGGGGAAATTATGATTTAGCTTTATTCTAATTTCCCTTTAGGTAAAAAAGAAGGAGTCCCCAAGGGACTCCTCTTCAAGTCAGTATCTGTATCAAGTTATTTGCATTATACAGAGAGCGTGTAGAAAATGCAAGAGGGAACTACAAGCTATTTAAGTCAACTTCCGAATCTAGGGAAACGCTGATTAAATCGCTATACTGCCCCCTCACAGCAAAGCGGACGGGATCAGCGCGTTCTTTTCATCCACCGGCACGACATCCCCTGCCATGCAGACGATGCCGCCCCGCCCACGGTGCAAAGTTGCCGCGTCAAGCAATTCGAATTTCCTCACTTCTCGCAAATCCGGATTGGCTGACTTCTTGATTTCCAACGGATGCAGTACGCCATTCTCTTCGATGACCACATCGATTTCCTTTGCGGAGCCATCTCTATAATAGGACAGATTCGCCTTATTGCGTCCCGCAGCATACGATTTCATCAGCTCGCCCACTACATAGTTTTCGAAATAATGCCCGCTGGCCGCCCCCATCATGAGCGTCTCCGGCGTCAGCCACATGGAGAGGAACGCGCACAGCCCCGTGTCATTGAAGTAGAGCTTCGGCGTCTTTGTCAGCCGTTTCAGCGCATTGTTATAGAAAGGCGGCAACAGGTAAAGCACATCCAGACCACACAGCAAGTGCAGCCAGCTCTTCGCCGTCGGGATGGAAATGTCTGCCGCCTGCGCCAGCGTAGAGTAATTCACCTGTTCCGACACAAGTGCCGCAGAGGCCTGCAGGAAACGTCCGAACTTGAAAGAGTCCGTCACCCCGCCCGCCTCCGCCGCATCGCGGAAAAGGTACGTCTCCACATACGAGCTGTAGTACGCCTGCCGCGTCTCTTCATCCACGCCCTGCACGCCGGGCATCCCGCCTTCCCAGATGTGCTGAAAGACCTGCCCGATGGTGAGCGCCCCAGCCTCCGCCCGACGTGAAAGGAGCGAATCCATCGAGAAATCCGTTTCTTCCGTAAAGGAAATTCCCCGCTTCTCCCGCTGTGAAAGTCCATAGAGATGGAGAATCCCGATGCGTCCTGCGAGCGTCTCCTGTACGCGCGTCATCATCTGAAACTGCTGCGAGCCCGTCAGCCAGAAAAGCCCCTTCTCCTCCGTCTCATCGCAGATCCGCTTGATTTCTGTAAGCAGAGCCGGCGCTTTCTGGATCTCATCGATCAGAATCGGCGGCTTGTAGCGCTGAAAGAAAAGGGACGGGTCGCGAGTGGCTAGATCACGAGCCAGCAAATCATCCATCGAGACATACGTGCGATTCGTACCCTCCGCGAGATGCTTCAGCATCGTCGTCTTCCCCACCTGCCGCGCTCCCGTGACCAGCATGACCTTGAAGAAGTGATTGAGTTTCAGAAATTTTCTCTCTAAATTTCGTTTGATATACAATTTGCGCCCCTCCATTTCTGCGATAATATAAAGTTTATTTTATATTATCACCATTTTAGGACCCATGCAAATAAAAAAGGAAATCCCATGAGGGATTTCCTTTCGTTCTTCTGCAGTGCTAAGATTAGAATTTGTAGTTGAGGGAAACGGTATACTGATCATCCGGATCAGCGCCTTTATCCGCATCAGCTGCAAATGCGTATTCACCGTGGAGGGTGACGTTCTTCTGCAGTGCTACATCAGCAGATGCGTACCAGAAGCTGCCGTCTTTCTGCAACAGTTTATTGTTGGACAGCTGCCAGCCGCCGATGCCATTTGCAAATACCCCCTGCTCTACATCAAAGTATGCTACATCAATGCCCCAAGACCCTGGTTTCTTTGCATTGACAGCGCCATAGCCAAGACCTGCTGCCCATACCTGTGGATCTCCATCCAGAGCGGTGTTGACATAGTAGTCACCAGCCACGCGGAAATCACCAACAGGCACAACAACGTTCGCACCAATGACTTCGTATTTGCCCATGGTGCCTAAGTTAATCTTATCGCTATCTGCTGCCTTGACATAGTCGACAGCGAGTTTAGCATCGCCAAGATTTGCTTTAGCCTGAGCATAGAAGATTTCAGCATCTTTGTAAGTAGGATCGCCTGCAAACGAATCGCCGCTAGTGAAACGACCATAGCCAGCGTTAAGAGCCACTTTATCCATATTGAATCCTACTTCAGCACCGTCTAATGCAGCACTGATCAGCCAAGTGTTGTAGCCACCAGCATCTACTTCATAGCGGCCAAGTTTAGCGCTCACGCCATCGCTAAATTTATGGTCAACATAGATACGATCCATAACCGTAGTAGAATCTTTGCCATCTTTAAAGTTGAAGTTATTCAGGAAACGAGCATTGACAGCGGTGTTTTCGTTGACCTGTCCTTTAACATTGATACGGATACGGCCATTCCAAGAAGTGCTGTTGTCGCCTTTATCCTGGTAGCGCATACGAGCGTTGCCGGACCAGTACACATTACCGACTTTCTTTTCCAGTGCAGATACGCGAACGCCGAGGTTTGCGAGTTCATCAGCATATTCGCCAGCGAGCTTGTCGATGGTTGCCTGCTGTTCTGCATTCAGCTGGTCTTCTTTTGCCATGAGACGAGCGACGATCTGCGCCAGTTCGTAACGGGTCATGTTCTTTTCGCCTTTGAAGGTGCCGTCCGGATAGCCTTCTACGACGCCCTGTGCGGACAGGTCGGAAACTGCCTGATAAGCCCAGTCATCAGAAGTGACATCGGAGAATGGATTTGCAGCGTAAGCGGATACGCCAGCGGTGAGTGCTGCTACAGCAGCCAGTGCGAGGATTTTTTTCATAATAAATCGCTCCTTTTGAAAAATGCAGGAGAAGGCGATTGTCTTTTTCTGAACAGGTTGTATCTTATCATTAAGATTTTCAGAATTGACTCATTTAGTAAGCATTCTGTTTTTTAGGCCAACTGAATCTATTTCAGAAAGCCTCCCGCCCATAAAAAGTGCAATTTCATCGCCTTTCTCGGAACCAATCTGCCCTTTTTCTACACTTTTCAAAACTCATCGCGCGAGTGACCGTGTTTCCTCTGCTATCATTTGATGAGTATAGAAGCATAGGGTCTTTTATACTTGTCTTAATATAGCACACAATTATACTCATATTCAAGTAGTTTTCTTTCATGTTCTGTTATTTATTTGAATTTTCAAATTCATGAAATAAGTCTTCCCCACGCCGTCATGAGGGGCGCAGCGAGAAATCTTTCTTGCACTCCGTCATTTCTTGATCCTTTCGCTAAAGCCTCCCCATTTTCCGATATCTCACATAGGGCGATATACCAGTGTGCAAAAAGGGATCCTAATCCCTAGCTACTAGTCCCTAGTCACCAGTCACCCACAACAAAAAAGCCCCAGTGATAATCACTGGAGCTTTTAAGGTTAGTCAAGCTTATTTGCCAAACTGTGCGAGCATGGTGCCTGCAGCTACTGCAGTACCAATAACGCCTGCTACGTTCGGGCCCATAGCCTGCATCAGCAGGTAGTTGGACGGGTTGTCTTTCAGGCCTACGACCTGAGATACACGGGCTGCCATCGGGACTGCAGATACGCCTGCGGAGCCGATCAGCGGGTTGACCTTGTTGCCGGATGCAATTCTCATGATCTGACCAAAGAGGACGCCGCCTGCGGTGCCTGCTGCGAATGCGATCAGGCCCAGGCAGATGATTTCGATGGTCTGGATACGGAGGAATTTGTCGCCGGTCATGGTAAGACCTGTGCCGGTTGCCAGGAAGATGGTGACGATGTTGCAGAGTGCGTTCTGTGCGGTGTCGGACAGACGGCCGGTTACGCCGGATACTTCAAACAGGTTGCCGAGGCACAGGCATCCCATCAGTGCTGCTACCGGTGGCAGAAGCAGGGATACGACGATGGATACGACGATCGGGAACATGACCTTTTCGAAGTGGGTAACAGGACGAAGGGTGGTCATTTTGATCTTACGCTGTTCTTTGGTGGTGCACAGTTTCATGATCGGCGGCTGGATCAGCGGTACCAGGGACATGTAGGAGTATGCTGCTACTGCGATAGCACCCAGAAGTTCCGGAGCCAGTTTGGAGGACAGGTAGATCGCGGTCGGGCCGTCAGCACCACCGATGATGCCGATAGCTGCTGCCTGCGGTGCGGTGAAGCCAAGAACCATAGCGCCTGCGAGGGCTACGAATACGCCGATCTGAGCTGCTGCGCCAAGAAGCATGGTCTTCGGGTTAGCGATGAGCGGACCAAAGTCGGTCATTGCGCCTACGCCCATGAAAATCAGCGGCGGGAAGATTTCGTATTTGATACCGAAGCCGATGGCCATCATAACGCCCATTTCGTCTTCGAACCCGGTGTTCGGGAAGTTAGCCATAATATCGCCAAATGCGATAGGAAGCAGAAGCAGTGGTTCATACTGCTTTGCGATAGCCAGATAGAGGAGGACAAGTCCTACCAGAATCATGACCATGTTCTGCCATGTCAGTGCGGCAAAGCCGGAGTCTGTCCATACAGAAACGAGAGCTCTCATAAAGCCGTCCATGTTATTTCCTCCTAAGATGAGTTCTGTATTCGTTTATAGTAATAAGATCTTATTTCTTCTTGCCTTTGGTCGGATCCACGATATGAATCAGCTGGATGACGAAAGCCAGGAAAATCAGAACTGCGAATACGATAACCATGTTAGTAAGGCAAATGGAAAGCGGGCCTGGAGTATCCATGAGTTAAATCCACCTTTCTATTTTTAGCACCTGAGGTGCCGTTGCGGAAAACCGCAGCCTAGAGCGAAATGAAAGGCCACCCTTCCGGGTTTCCCCGGAAGGAGCCTTTGAAGTACCTGAAAAGTGCTTGTCACAGCACCCGTTCTGGGATTAATGGAATGGCCAGAAGATCGGGACGATGATGACGCAGGCGATCCAGGAAATGACGCACATCGGTACACCGACTTTTGCGTAGTCATTGAAGGAGAAGTTGCCAGGGCCAAGTACGAGGGTATTTGGCGGAGTAGCCATTGGAGTTGCAAATGCCATGGAGGCTGCGATACCAAGAGCCATCAGTACCGGTTTCGGATCGCATCCGATGGACTGAGCAATGGAAATACCAATAGGAGCCAAAAGTGCTGCGGATGCAGTGTTGGACATGAACTGAGTGAGTACGTTCGAGATCAGGAAGAGTACAGCGGTCAGGACATATGGGTTCGGGTTTTCGCCCATGAGGCCGACGACGAAGTCAGCGATCATCTTGCCTGCGCCGGTCTTATCCATAGCAGTTGCTACAGAAAGCATACCAGCGAAGAGGAAAATCGTTACCCAGTCGATACCAGCGTAAGCTTCTTTTTCTTTCAGGCAGCCGGTGATGACGCAAAGGATAGCACCGGTGACAGCTGCGGTGTGCAGCGGCAGGGTCTTGAGGCCAAGAGCCATGCAGACTACGACGCCGATCAGGATGAGACCGGAGATCCACATCTTGGTCTTGCTCTTCGGAGCATTGTCATCAGAAGCACCAGCTTCTTCTTTTGCTGCTTTGATGGCTTCTTCGTCCATAGCGCCGGAGGATTTATCCGGAATGAAATGACGGCCAACAAAGAGTGTGTAGACAAGAATAATGATGGACAGCGGAACACCGATGAATGCGAATTCGAAGAATCCGAAGGTCGGAAGTCCTGCAGCTGCCAGAGCGCCGGTAACGATGACGTTTGGCGGAGTACCGATCATGGTGATGGTACCACCGACGTTAGCTGCGATAGCCAGCGGCATCAATTCCTTAGAAGCAGGAATCTTTGCTGCCTGGCAGATACCGATGATAACCGGCATCAGGCAGGCTACTGTACCAGTGTTCGAAGAAACAGAGGACAGGACGATAGTAACAATCATGATAGCTGCCATCAGCGGAATTTCGTTGGTGCCGGCTTTCTTAACGACTGCTACACCGATAGCTTCAGCGAGGCCAGTCTTAAACATAGCGGCGCCGATAACGAACATACCACCGAAGAGTACGACGGTGGAATTGGAGAGACCTGCGTAAACCTGTTTCGACGGGAGTACGCCAAGAATCCCCAGTGCAGTACATGCTGCCATAGCGGTAACAGCCAGCGGAATCAGTTCAGTGATGAAGAGAAATGCTGCTACGGCCAGGACACACAGTGTGGTAATGGCTGGATCCATAAAGGTTCACCTTCCTTTTGATGATTCTTCAGTAGGGGATCAATACGGTGCGGTTCGATCATCTGAAGAAAGTCTCCGGAAGTTCTTATTAGGACTCATATGAAATTGTCTAGAAGAAAAAATAATTGCAGTATTCTGTAAAAGAATAAATTCCGATGAATCCCGAAATGCGTTCCGGAAAACGGACAATCCCTTGATCAACCAGCTATCCTCCTTTGTGACAGTCCCAGGGACGGACTCGCATTCATGAAGAGCGCTACTCTCAGCTCTGATAGTTTTGCACTTCATGAGCACCTATGGTTATTGTATCCATAGCATCCTATTTTTTCAAATTCCATAGCCTATTATCTAATTGCAAATTCGTGGTATTTGTTACTTATGAATTTTTATTTCATTCTTTTCTTTATATTTTATTTATTCATGGGTCGCCGATGCTTATCCTTTGGTGCAGAAATACGTTTTATCCCGATTTCATCGAACTTCATCGTATACTATCTAATATTTCCATAGCTATCTATGAATGAAAATGATTCGTAATCGCGTACTATTTCCACTTCCGTTTTGCATTTACATAGCTATTTATGCTATTCCTAAATTTACATAGCCTGCTATTTATTAAACCATATAATGCTATGCATTTTCTTCTTTCATTTTCTGCGTCTCTTCTTGATTCGCTTCATCGGAAATATTCCAAATTGGAAAAATAAATAATTATTAGAAATGCATGGTGTCCTATGGAAATAAATAGATAGAGGGCATTGAGGGTTGAAAGGGTTCAGGGTGAATCTCGGGGCGTGCCGCCCTTTGATTGCGTGTGAAAGCTCTACTCGCCAGTTAGGAGTGAGGAGTCAGGAGTGAGGAGTGGTGGTGCGGCGCATAAAAATCAGAAGCGCCGCGGAGGTTTGAAACTAGCGGTTTTCTCGTATCGCAAACCTAATCCCTAGTCACTCATCCCTAGTCACTCATCCCTGCTTTCAAACTTAGCCTCGGGGGGCGTGCTGACCCTTGATTCCGAATGAAAGCCTTGCTCGAATGAGGAATTAGGAATGAGGAATTAGGAATGAAGGTGGCGGCTTCGCCGCGAGTATGAATAGCCTTCCCCTCAAGGGGAAGATGCCCCGAAGGGGCGGATAGGGTTCTAGCGGTATAAAAGAGAGCGAGGGGGATCGTCTCAAGTAGGCGATATACGAGAGCACCCTATCCACCGCTGGCGCGGTCCCCCTTCCCCATGCGGGCAATGCTATTAAGTTAAGCGGCAGAACGTTCTTGGCTCCCCATCGGGGGAGCTGCCCGA
>CAVBQN010000020.1:0-25126 GCA_963597545.1 Fusicatenibacter saccharivorans | reverse complement strand
AAAGTAAAAAGGGGCTGTGAAGAAATGAGGATTCATTTCTTCACAGCTCCTTTTTTAATCTACCTTCATCGGCAGTGCCTGTTTTTTGAGCTTCTTCAGTGCCTTGCCTTCGATCTGCCGGATGCGTTCACGCGTGACGCCGAAGTGCTTGCCTACCTCTTCGAGCGTTCTCGGAGTGCCGTCATCCATGCCGAAGCGGAGAGCAAGGACGCCTTTTTCTCGCTCGGTCAGCGTTTCGAGCATTTTGTAGACCTGCTCTCTTCTCATAGTCGCTGCGGCTTCATCCTCCGGAGAGGCGGTCTTGGAGTCTTCGATGAAATCCCCCAAATGGGAATCCTCTTTTTCGCCGATCGGCGTCTCGAGCGAGATCGGATCCTGCGCCGCCTTCTTAGCTTCGCGGATCTTATCCACGCTGATGCCCATTTCCTTGGCGAGCTCTTCATTTGTCGCTTCGCGGCCATGTTCCTGCAGGAAGCGGCGTCCGACACGGTTCATCTTATTGATGGTCTCTACCATGTGTACCGGCACACGGATGGTGCGGGCCTGATCCGCGATGGAGCGGGTGATGGCCTGACGGATCCACCATGTCGCATAGGTAGAAAATTTATAGCCTTTGGTATAGTCGAATTTATCGACAGCCTTCAAGAGACCGATATTGCCTTCCTGAATGAGATCAAGGAAAGGCATGCCGCGCCCCGGATATTTCTTGGCGATGGAAACGACCAGGCGCAGGTTGGCATTGGCCATTTCTTTCTTTGCGGCTTTTGCTTCCTCTTTTTCCTCTTCCGTCGCATCCTTATGCTTGCCGCGCTCGATAAGCTTGGCAAGGCGCATCTCTTCCTCTGCGGAAAGGAGAGGATTCGAGCCGCACTCGCGGAGATAGAGACGGACAGGATCACTGATACCGCCGGCCGCTGCGTCATAGGCTTCGTCGGAATTATCCGTTTCCCACTCTTTTTCTTCCAGCCCATCCTTGTCATCCAGAAGGACATCGTCGGACAGGTCATCGTCTCCGGGATCTCCGTCAAAATCGGCGTCGGTCGGGCCTTCTTCTGCATCATCCTCTATGTCATCATCATAGACAAGCTCGATGTGATGCTCATGAAGAAGTGTAAAAATGCTGTCGAACTGTTTCTTTGTCAGGTTTTTCTCCTGCTGAAAGCGCATGATCTCCGCATAGGAAAGATTGCCGTCAGCATCCACTCTATCCTGCAGTTCTTTTAGCCACTCTGCCAGCTGTGCTGCCTTAGTTGCCAAATAGGGACACCTCCTCAGTATCTATAGGGAAACACTGATTAAATCGTTGTCAGATTTAATCAGCGTTTCCATAAGTCTGTCATTTCATTCAGATCACTTCAGGTGCCCTTTCTTTTTCCCATCGTTTCCATGCTTCGTCCAAGCCATTTTTTTGAAAAGCCACCTTGAAATCGATATGTAGTCAGATAGTAATCATAGCACAGCAGAAGAGGAAAAGCAAATTATTTTTTGAGATCTGCTTGTTATATATAGTAGCTAGGGATTAGGGATTAGGCGTGACTAGTGACTGGTGACTGGTGACTGAAATGCCAGCTCATGGCATAACCATCATCTATACTCTGCGGCGCTTCTATATTTTTATGCGCCGCACCACCATTTCGCATTTCTCATTTCTAATTTCTCATTCAAGAGAGGCTTTCAAGGGGGCGAGCCGCCCCAGTGGCTAACCTTGCACTAAAAAAGCTGTAAATGCCAATGCCGGCATTTACAGCTTCTGTCTCAATCATTTCACAATGAGGATCGGGCACTTGGAGCGGCTGACGAGGTAGCTTGAAACAGAGCCCATGAAGATGCCCTTCAGGGGACCGAGACCCCGGCTGCCCATGACGATGAGGTCACATTTCTTATCGTCGGCCACATTCAAAAGGACAGGTCCCGGAGAACCGACTTCATAGATCATCTCCGTCTCTACCCCTTTCGGAATCATGGCCTTGGCTTCCTCCAGATCCGCCTTGCACTGCGCTTCCAGATCTTCTGTCAGCTTGGTCGTGAGGCAGCCTTCTGCGATGGAGACCTGATCAAAATTGCTCATCGCGGATACCATGTTGCACACCGAAGCGACGAAGAGCTTCGCGCCTTCACCGTCTTCAGCAATAGCAATGGCCTGCTGGAGCGCTTTCTTTGCATGTTCGGAGCCATCATACGGTACCAGGATTTTTTTATAAGAAAGCATATGCATCCCGCCTTTCTATGACGAAGGGATCACTCCCTGTTTTATTCTATTTCTATTATAACATGCGTGGGGAAGGGGAGAAAACGTGTCCTGCAGATTCAATGGGTTGAGCGGGTTAAGGCGGCTTCGCCACAAGTATATAGAAGCAGTGCCTGAAACTCTCTTGACCCCAGCGTTTCCTTAAAGTCTTCCTGATATCCGCTAGTCGCTAGTCACTAGTCACTAGCTACCAGCCACTAGCTACTAGCTACTAGCCACCAGTCACTCCCCTCCATTCCCCTAAAAACTATACACATCCGTCTCCGGCTTTTCCTTCGGATTGTGGAAAGGAACGACGAGAGAGAACGCATTCGCCGCTGCGAGATCTGCCGTTTCCTGCTTGGTGAGATGGTTCGGCCAGAGGACGAAGGCTGCGCGGCCGGACTCGTAGTAGGACTTTGCCTTGCCATAGCCGTGAAGACTGCCGGTCATGAGGACGGAGAGCTCGGGATGGCAGTCGATGAGCTGTCGGCTCTTCGCCTTGGAGAGCTGGGCATCCGTCAGGAAATAGATGTGCCCGCCTTCCAGAGATGTCTCATCCCACGACCGGAAAATATCGAAGGGATAGCCCAGGATCTCTTCGTGGGCAAAATAGCTCCGATGCCCAATGCGCAGCCACTGGTCACGAAGCTTTGCGGACATGTGGATGGGATATGCCTCGCCAAAGGTCTGATAAAAGAGCATCGCCATGGATAGGCCGCGGCCGTAGGAGGGGACCGGCAAGAGGAGCGGAGCCGACGCAGACAGTGCCTCTTTCGCCGCGTCTGCGACGGCTTTTCTCATATCCTTTGCCCGATCCATGCGGCTGTAGGCGGAGTCGATGACGGCAAGATCCGCCGTGAGACCGCGAACGGCATCGCAGCGGTAGAAGGTATCATTCTCCCGGTAGTCACCGGAGAAAAAGAGACGCTTCCCATCGACGGTGATGTAGTACCAGACCGCACCGGCACAGTGTCCCGTCCGTCCCCAGCGGAGTGAGAGCTCGCCGTCCAGGGAAAGCTCAGGTGCTGTGGAGTCAAGGATCATGGTGTTCTTCGGCTTGTAATGGATCTGCTGGTAGGTCTGGTTTGACATCAGGACGGGGCCGGTGAAGCCATTGTTTTCCAGATATTCGATCGCGCCCGTGTGGTCTTTGTGAGAATGGGTCACGAAAAGATATTCCGCGCGGCGGATCATCTCCGGTGACAGGTCGGGCAGACGGTCCAGCCCGTCCGTCGACGTCCCCGCGTCTACGATGAAGGCATGCCGATCCCCTTCGATATAGAAGCAGTTGCGGCCCTGGTCGCCGCAGCCGCCCGCAATGTAGAGCTGCATGTTGTTCTCCCCTAAGAAGAGATCCGCGAGAAGCACTGATCCCATCGCCGAGTCAGATGGGATCAAAGCTTCCCTTGCAAAGGATCTGTAAACAAAAAAGAAGCCAAAAGACATGTCTCATGGCCTCTCTGCTTGATAAGTGAAGTTTTATCTATTATATAGCAGCGGACAGAATTTGTAAATGGAAAAGGGATCTGCCCCGCACTCCCCTGTCCCCGCTTCTTAATAATTTTTCGACAGACGATACATGGCAGCGTAGATGTCATCTGCTTCGTCCGCCGGTTCATCGTGGACGCCTGTATAGGCAGCCGGTTTGCCATCGGGCGTATAGACACCCTGCAGCTTATTCAAAATGCGGTACCGGATCTCTCGGCCATACTGATCGGCACCCACGGCCGTCTCATACTGGAAAATGTACTCGACCATGCGGTCATTGCCATAATCAGGATAGGTGAGCGGGTCTTTATAGACCTCCGCGTACAGCGTCCCGCGGATGACGGGGAGCTCTCCCGCATTGGCCGGATCGCGCTCGATCGTCTCGGTATCCACATAGACGCGCTCTTCATCGCTGGTATAGACTACGGCATAGCGGCTGTAATCATTCAGCATTTTTTCCGAGGAAGGCAACTGGGCTGCTCCCATGGCAGCGCCCGGCAGAGCCAGTGCAGAGATCAGTGCCATAGCGATCATTTTTTTCATTTTCGAGATCCTCCTTTGAAATTCATTTTTTAGGGGGGACGGGAAATGGTTGTCCCCGTTGAAATGCCAATCCCGTGATAAGTCCGGAAGAATGACGATGAAAGCATCCATCAGGCGCCGGTCACTCTGACAAACCCGCCGCCGAACCTGGTATTTTTTAGCCAGCCTTCCAGGCAGAATCGATGGGCCTTCCCCTCATCCCAAAGGGTACAGAAGGTCCCCTCTTCGGTTTCTTCCATCGCTACGATGGGCATCCAGTGCCAATGATAGGGAATGGGCTCATCCCCGCTGTGAAGATTCAAAAATCCCACCGGGCAGTCAGCCGAAAGGCCCGCCTGGATGAAGGAGATGACCCGTTCCGGCTTTGGCGCAAGGAGGCGGATAGACGGTATAGAGAGCGATTCTACGACGCCGGACAAGCCTTTCTCTGAAAGATACGCTGCGAGGCCTTCCTTCAGCCAGCGCGTCTTGTAGAGGCCGTGCATCCTTGGTGTCGCATACTGCCACAGGGAAAGCATCACGGAAAGCGCGAGCTCCCGGTCTTTCTCCGGCGTCTTCCACTCTTTCTTTTCCAGATAGGCTGCCATCATGGCGGCGACCGTAGGCCCGCAGCCTGCCAAGCGCTGCCTCTCCTGCGGATACCATTCCTGGTTATAGCCAAGAACAGTCTGACCGCCCACATCCAGCGTGAGCCATTCCGGATGATGGATTTCGGTGATCATACGTGGCCTCCTTGTGGGGAAAATAGAGATCAGGGACGAAGGATGAGGCTCCAACCGTGCAATGGGAGTGGCGCGGCGCGAAAGCTTTGGCAAGCGCCAGATATGTCCCGATCTCAAAGAATACATGATCCATGGCAAGAGGAAGCCTATGCCCCTTTACCCGATCCCGTTTTCCTTCAGCAGGGCGCGCACGACGTAGCCTGCCATCATCATACCGGAAACGGGCGGGACGAAGGAAATGGAGCCGGGGGCATGGCCTTCGCCGACGGGCTTGTGCGGGAGCTCTTTCGAGTAGACGACCGTGAGCTTTCTCACACGGCGTTCCTTCAGCTCCTTTCTCATTTTGCGGGCAAGATGGCAGACAGAGGTCTTATTGATGTCCGCGATCTGCAGCATCTCCGGCCGCAGGCGATTGCCCGTTCCCATGGAAGAGATCTCCGGTATCTTCAGCTTCCAGCAGACTTCCGCGATGGATATCTTCGCCGGTACATCATCGATGGCATCGATGATGTAGTCGGCGTGGAGATCTCTGATGAAGTCCTCGTCGCCGGGGCGATAGAAAATGGGCATGGCTTTCGCATCACAGGCCGGATTCACGAGGTGCGCACGTGATACCATGACTTCTGCCTTATTTTTTCCGACGGTCGTTAAGTCAGCGACCAGCTGGCGGTTCAGATTTGTGATATCGACTTCATCCTTATCGATGAAAATGAGGTGTCCCACGCCCGCTCTCACGAGTGCTTCTGCCGCATAAGCCCCGACACCTCCGATGCCAAAGACCGCGACTGTCTTGGCCTGGAGGCACTCGATGCCCTTCTCATCTATGATGCGGGCAGTTCTGGTAAATATCGGATCCATCAATGTCCTCCCGGGATGATCTCGATCCAGTATCCGTCCGGATCATTGATGAAGTAGATGCCCATATCCTTGTTCTCATAGCACACGCAGCCCATCGCCTTGTGTTTCTGATAGGCTTCCTGCATATTATCCACCTCGAAAGCCAGATGGAATTCATTGTCCCCCAGATCGTAGGCTTCCTTGCGATCACGCAGCCAGGTGAGCTCGAGCTGGAAGCCCGTCGCCATGTCTCCCATGTACGTCAGGATAAAGGAGCCGTCAGAAGCTTTATAAGTACGGTTCACCGTAAGTCCCAGCGCTTCTTCATAAAAGGCAATGCTTTTTTCGAGATCAAGCACGTTGAAATTTTGATGGTTAAACAGAAATTTCATAGTTACTCTCCTTTTCAAAACTTTGTGGTATTTGTAGTATAACAGGCTGACAAGAAAGCGACAATAGCGGGAAAAGGTTCAACGGGTTCAACGGGTTCTAAGGGTTAGCCCATGGGCGGCTCCGTCCATTGATTGTGAATGAAAGCTTTGCTCGAATGAGGAATGAGGAATGAGGAATGGTGGTGCGGCGCATAAAAATCAGAAGCGCCGCGGAGTATAAATAAGGCGATGCCCGAAAGTGTCTTGGAGCGCAGGTTTCTCGTTTGAGATTTCCAAACATCGACCGATGAGCCGTGAATGACAAAGATTTCTCTCTTCGCTCGAAATGACGATACGAGAGAGCCTGATGTTTTCTAGTCACTTGAGGCTCCTAATCCCTAGTCACTAGTCACTAGTCACTACTTCTTCCCCTTCACCAGTCCCCCATGGACTTCCTGTACATCGAAGACAGAGAGGAAGGCGGAAGCATCGATGGCGTGAACGACCTGCTTCAGCTTTGTGATCTCCAGACGGCTCACCACGCAGTAGAGGACATCCTTATCATCCTTCAGGAAGCCTCCCTGTCCGTGCAGGCGGGTGACGGCGCGATGCATATCGTGAACGATCGCATCGGACACCGCATCGTAAGAGGTCGTCACGATGAAGACCCCCTTCGACGAGTCGAGACCGGTCGAGACCGCATCGATCATGCGCGAGCAGATGAAGTAGGCGATGAGGGAATACATCGTACTGTTCCAGCTAAAGACGAAGCCGGCCGCGCCAAGGATGAAGAAATTAAAAAACATGATGATCTCGCCCACGGAGAAAGGAAATTTATTATCCATCCAGATCGCCATGATCTCCGTGCCATCGGTCGAGCCGCCGCTCTTGATGACGATGCCGACACCCATGCCGATGATGATGCCGCCAAAGATCGTCGAGAGGAAAGGATCCGACGTCGCGGGCTTCATCGTCTCGAAATAGGACGAGCAGAGCGAGAGGATGACGATCGCAAAGGTCGACGACAGAGCGAGCCGCGCCCCGAGCCGCCGATAGCCGATGTAGAAAAAGGGCAGGTTCAGAAGGACGATGAGCACGCTGAAGGGGATCCCCGTCAGCGCCTGCACGAGGAGCGAAATGCCTGTGATGCCGCCGTCGATGATGTCATTCGGGATCAGGAAGAGATTAAGCCCCGCCGAGTAGATGGCTGCCCCCACGGCCAGCCCGACGGCTTTCTTCAATTCGCTTGCGAGGTCGATATGCCGATGGAATAGGTACATGAAAGACTCCTTTTAGGGAAATAGAGACTAGTGGCTAGTGACTGGGGACTAGGGATTAGGAGTGACTGGTGACTAGTGACTGGTGACTAAATGCCAGTTGCAGACATCACCTTATTTGCGCTCCGCAGCACATCTCGTCATCCTTAGCAGCAGGAAACGTCGTATGTAAGAAAGCCGCTTACAGAAAAGCGAGGACTGAGCCGAAAAATCTTGCCGCACAGCCATCCCTCATTCCTAATTAAAAAGCACTGCCGACGAGCGCGCCGCTCATCGATCAGTGCTTTCTGAAACCGCGGCTTCCCGCGAATATAATTCTGGCAGAAGGGATGGGATTCGAACCCATGAACCTCTTGCAAGGTTAACGGTTTTCAAGACCGCCTCCTTCAACCACTCGGACACCCTTCCATAATGATAGTATTATAGGGGAAACAGAGGGAAATGTCAAATGGCAGTGCGAAGCATGTATCCATCCATATAAGAATCTGTTTCACAATATCTTCGGTGCTGTGGAGTTCCCTGATAATACGGTCTACCAGTTTTTATTGTTTTTAGAAGAATTCCCTGTACCGAGTAAAATTTTACACGAAGCAGGAGAGCCATATTTCCAAGTCGCCGAGGACGATCCTATGACTTATGGACCGGCGATGGGGCACGCCGATCCATAAGTCATAGGGCGCGTACAACCCGACGGCCAACTTACTTTCGTAAAGCCGCAGATCTTTAGTTTTACTCAATATGAAGCGTTCTGCTTTGCCGCCAGCTTCTCAACCATAGCCTCAAGTCTTGCAATCTTTTCATTTTGCTCAGCCACAGTCTCCTTCAGAGCTGCAATTTGCTCATTCTGCGCTGCCACAGTCTTCACCAAAGCAGCCTTCGTGGTCGGCGTTTTACTCGGACGGTCGAGCGCAAAGCTTACGCCTGCGTTCACCATGTTCTCGCCGTTGCCCATGTTACCGGAAATGCTGAACATAACCTGCTCACTCGGACGATAGAATGCGCCGATAGCCACAGCGCTTGCACCGTGATAGCTGCCCACGCCTGCGGCGAAGGACAGCTTGTTGTCAGGGTCAAAGTCCATCGGATGCAAAGCTGCCAGAGCTGCCGCACCAGCGCCCACCTTGTTCACCTTCGTGTCCAGCTTGCTCACTGCGCCGCCAAGCGTATCCACTCTGCCGCCCAGCTCGTCTACGCGGCCGTTGACTGTCTTAATATCCTCTGCGTTTTTATCTGCCTTTTTGTTCACAGCAGCAGTTGCCTGTGCAAGGTTATCGCCCAAGCCTGCGTCCTTCAACGCCTTCAGCTCGTCAGCAGTGCCAACCTTGTTGTTCACATTCACTACAGCGTCAGACAGGTTAGAGCCTAAGCCTTCTGCAGTCAGCTTGCTGGTATCGCCGATGTTGTCGGTATTTGCCTTCATCTGCTTATCCAAAGCAGAAATATTAGCGTTTACAGTATCAGTTTTCTTTACATAGTTTTCAGATGTAATATCTCCTAACTTAGCATCAACAACCTCGCCTGCTTTATTTCCTGCAAGATCCTTAATCACGTTCTTGCCTGCGTCGGTAATGTTGGACAGGTCTTTATCAGCCTTAGTATTGATGGCTTCAGCATTTGCCTTCAGCTGGTTATCCAAAGCAGAAAGGTTGCCTGCTACGGTATTGCCTGCACTAACGTAGTTGCCATCAGTCATCGTGCCAATTTTGTTGTCAACCATGTTCAACTGCTTATCCAGTGCAGAGATGTTAGCGTTTACAGTATCAGCTTTCTTTACATAGTTTTCAGATGTAATATTTCCCAGCTTAGTATCAACAATTTCGCCTGCTTTATTTCCTGCAAGATTCTTAATTACATCCTCGCCTGCTGCGTTAATGTTGGACAGGTCTAAGTTTGCTTTGTTTGTGATAGCAGTTGCGTTGGTGTTTACCTGCTTATCCAGTTCCACAAGGTTAGCAGATACATTATTAGCTTTCTTGATGTACGTGCCATCGGTGCTAAGGCTGCCGATTTTATTATCTACAGCAGTAATTAAATTCGTATTTTTCGTTATTTTTTTATTCAACGCAGAAGCATCTATTTGAATTGTCGGACCATTTTGGTTTGCATTTGTTTTTAGTGTAGTGGATCCACTCCCATTATCATCCATTTTAATGGAATACGCGTAGTTGTTTAAGATTTGACCATATGTCGCAGCATCATGATCCGCTGTTCCATATGCAACATTTATAATTTGTCTGTATTCCGGACCTCGAGATCCGCTTCCCGCTCCTACAGAAACACTATTGTCTCGTTTTGCCTCAGATCCTGTACCGATAGCAACAGAATTTACCCCGGTTACCTTAGAATTTGAGCCAAATGCAAATGACCCCTTAGACTCTGCAGAAGAATAATATCCAATCGCAATTGATTCTTCAACAGCTGCCTTAGCCATATACCCTAATGCAACTGAATTCTTAGCCAGAGCTTTAGCATTATATGCGATAGCTAAACTATCCTGACCTTCCGCCGCAGCATCTTTACCTATTGCAGTGCTATATCTACCTGACGCTTTAGTCCGATATCCAATTGCAACAGCATCATAAGTACCTGATGCGTTAGCCAGGGATCCTATTGCCACACCGCCGTGGTCTGCTTTAGCATCGCCACCAATTGCTGTAGTACGGTCGCCTGTAGCCACGGCATTAGTACCAAGGGCAATAGAATCAAGTCCTGTAGCTGCTGCACTATTACCTATGACAATCATACCGGTTCCTTCTTCAGTTGAATTGGGATTCTTTTTTGCCGTTGCCCCATCACCGCAGATAATATTTTTATCCTGATCAATGGTCACGTTTTCTGCAAACGCACGTTCCCCCCCACGAAACTCATACCGCACACCGCCATCACCGCTAAGGCAATACGCGCCTTTTTCGCTGCACTCATAAAAGCATTTTTTTCCATACGTACACTCCTCCTAGCCTTTAATTTTGGCCACAACACTTAACAAATCTTCGATTGTATAACCCCTCTTTGAGGGTTGATAAGCTGATTTTTCTACATCTACGAAGAAATCATTCATACAACAGACAAATATTTCTCGCAGAATCATGAAATGGTCAATGGTAACTCCGCAACGACCAAACTCGATATTCGACATATTCGCTTGACTGATTTCCAGCTGCTCCGCAAGATATTTTTGCTGGAAGCCTTTAAGTTAGCCACGTCATTTGAATGCGATTGCCAACCAGCATCGCATTTTCGCTCATCATCTCATTCCACCAACACTCAGGCTCAACAGCTCTCAAAGCTTTATTTTTAATAAAACGTTACAAATTTGTGGCATAACTTTTTTTATAAATTGTAGCATAAATGCCCTCCCCCCGCAAGACAGCGCGGGAGGCAGCCCTGCTTTTTATACGGATCATGCCACGAAGCCATTCCGTTTCGCCTCCCGCATAGGCTCTTCCCAATCGTTGTATAATAGTAGGGTATAAATAAAGGAGGCCCTCATGAATACCAAAGAAACCATAGACGCCATTCTCGCCGAGACAGGCAAAGCCGTCCTGGGCAAGGACGATGTGCTCCGCCGTATACTGACCGCCATCTTGGCAGGCGGCCATATCCTGATCGATGACATCCCCGGCGTGGGCAAGACGACCATGGCCGTCGCCTTCACCCGCACGCTCGGGCTTGACTACAAGCGTATGCAGTTCACCCCCGATGTCCTGCCCTCGGATATCACGGGATTTTCCATGTATGACAAAGCCTCCGGCAGCTTTCGCTACGTGGCCGGCAGCGCGATGACGAATTTCTTCCTCGCCGATGAGATCAACCGCGCCTCCCCGAAGACACAGTCCGCGCTCCTTGAGGTCATGCAGGAAGGGCGCCTCTCGGTCGACGGCAAGACCTACACCGTCCCGCAGCCTTTCATCGTCATGGCGACGCAGAATCCTTTCGGCTCCTCCGGCACACAGGAGCTCCCCGAGTCGCAGACCGACCGCTTCATGATCCGCATCACCGTCGGCTATCCGTCCCGTGAGAACGAGATCGAGATCCTGAAGGGCAGCCGCCGGAGCGCCGCCTTGTCCCTTAGCGCCGTCATCACGCCCGACGACCTTCTTACCCTTAGAAAACAAGCCGCAGAGATCCACGTCGAAGACAGCCTCTTCGCCTACATGGTGGATATCGCCGCTGCTACCAGAGAAAGCCCTGACATCTCGCTCGGTATCTCTCCGCGCGGCACGATGGCGCTTTCCGCCATGACCCGCGCCCATGCCCTCATGGAGGGCAGAGCTTACGCGACCCCGGATGACGTCCTCGCCGTCGCACCCTACACCCTTTCCCACCGTATCACCCTTTCCGGCGATGCCCGCTTTGCCGGAAAGACCGCAGAGAGCGTGCTCGATGATATTTTGAAATCCGTCCCCATGCCGGAGCTGGTGTAATAGCGGGTGACTGGGGACTAGTGACTAGTGATTAGTAGCTAGGGATTAGGAGTGACTGGTGACTAGGGATTAGTAGCTAGGGATTAGGTTTGCGATACGAGAAAACCGCTAGTTTCAAACCTCCGCGCATTTATATTTTATGCGATGCACCATCATTCCACGTTTCCTTGAATTTTGAAAGCCAGAATGCGGAACAGTGTGCGACAACATTTTTCTCGTATCGCCCCATATATATTTGCGGCGAAGCCGCCACCTTCATTCCTCATTCCTAATTTCCCTGAAGCCTGAACCCCTGAACCCCTGAACCCCTGAACCCCTGAACCCCTGAACCCTGAACCCTGAACCTTGAACCCTGAACCCTGAACCCTGAACCCTGAATCCTGAATCCTGAATCCTGAACCCTGAACCCTGAACCCTGAACCCTGAACCCTGAACCCTGAACCCTGAACCCTTTAAAGCAGCGTACATCTTATGAACTATCTATCTTATCTCTTTCTTGTGATCATCGCCCTTCTCTTGATGATCCTCTACGACTTATACGCAGCCTTCCTGCTCGCCGCCACGCTCCTTCTGGTGCCGCTCCTTGCGCTTTCGCTGGGATATGCGGCGCGCCGATCGGTATCGGTGACGTTTTCTGCCCCGCACCGCACACATAGAGGAGCGGCCGCCGAAGTCTGCCTCACCGCCAAAGGCCGCTTCCTCCCCCTTGTCTCTTCGCTCACGGCAACGATGGCAGGGAAGGAATACGACAGCTATGAAACAGAAAAGGACGAGACACGCTTCTATTTCCGAGTAGACACCGCGCATGCGGGACGCATCACGCTCCCCGCTCCCCGCCTTTCCTGGAAAGACCCGTTCGGATTTTTCCATTTCCATAAAGACACGAAAGCCACGACACTCCTCGTCCTGCCCCGTCCGATGGGCGACTACGCACATACGCTGAAGAGTCTGCTTCGCCTCTCCGGCAGTGGAGAGGTGGAATACTTCGGCGCGACGCCCTACCATCCGGGAGATAATCCCCGCCTCATCAACTGGAAGGTCACGGCCCGCACAGAAGATGTCTATGTCCGTGACCGCATGCCCGCAGACGATGCGCGCCTTATCCTCGCGGCAGACTATGAAGAGGATGATGCCCTGCGGGATCTTCTCGCCGATGCACTCCTTTCCTGCGGCCTCGCTCTCACGGCAGCGCGTATGCCTTTCCGTTTCGCGTGGATGACGATCCATGGCGAGGAGATCATCACCTCCGTCAAAGACAAGGCCGGCTGGGAAGAGGCTGTCGCCACCTTCCTGAGAGAGGGCGGCGGCGACGCGCTGAAGACGAGCCATCTCTCTCCGTATATTCCGATCTGCTACCTGACAGGAAATCCTACGCCTGCCATTTCGCCCGTTCTGCACCCCTCCATCTGGTGCGTGCGTGATGCCAAGGGCGCTGCCCTTTCCGGAAAAGCCGCCATTGCCCGCGCGCTGGGAGGTAAAGCATGATGACACGCCTCCTCTCTTCTCTCGGCGCCTTCGGTGCTTCTTATGCACTCTTCTCCTACTTCGGCGGCGGTGCGCTTCCCTATGCGATCTGCGCTGCGTTCCTTGCGCCTCTTCTTTCTTTCGCTCTTTCCAGACTGCCCGGCAGACACCGGCTGCCGCTTCTTGCGCTCCTCATTCTCTCGCTCCCGCTCCTTGAGAGAGATACCTTCCTTTCGAGCCTCCTCTCTGCGCTCATTCCTCTCGTCGATACGCTCAAAGAGCCATATGACATTGACATGACTGCACCGCTTGCAAAAGCCATCGCAAGCCCGGCTCTTGCCAAAGGGTGGCTCGCCTGCCTTCTCTCCCTCTTCTTTACGGCCGGCGCATGGTCGAAAGCGGCCCGCGCTATGGCAGCGCTTCTTTCCTTTTTCCTCATTCTCTTCGGCTTCTACTTCGGCGTGAACCCGCCCGCTCTCGCCATTCTTTGCTGCGCCTCCTACGGCCTTTCCGTCTTTGCCTCTCTCAAAAATCACGGACTCGGCATGCCGGAGATCCCCGCCCTCGCGCTGACCCTGTTTCTGGGCGCAGGGCTTCTCCTCGCGCTCCCGGAAAGCCGGTATGAGCAGCCGGCGATCTTCTCCCATATGCAGGAGAAGATCATCGGCTGGACTGATCCCTATGACCCGATCTTTCACGCCGGCAATGCCTACACGGGCATGATGAAGGGCGCCGCCGGACATCAGCGCCTCGGTAGCAGTGCCAGCATCCGCTATACCGGCCGCGTCATCGCAGACATCGAAGCGGCAAGCGATAAACACCTCTACATCCGAAGCTGGACCGGCGGCCTCTACGAAGACAGCCGCTGGAAGGACTTCCCGGACAGTACCTACTATGGGACAGAAGCCCTCTTCGCCAAGAACCAAGGCGAATGGTACGACCAGGGGGCATGGCTCATGGAGGTCGCAGCCAGAAATCCATCGATCTCACAGAAGCTCTTGAACTACACCAAAGAGAATGACCTTTCCGCCTTCAAGAAGCCCTTCACCCTCGCTGCCCTCTACGAAAAGAGCCGCTTCCTGCTCCTCCCCTATGATGCCGACTTCGGCGGTCCCTACTTCCAGTATGACCGCTCGCCGATCTCCCGCGAGGGCAAGGCCTACAGCACCGACGTATGGGAGTTCCCTTCCGGTGCGCTCCTCTCGATGATGGCCCGCGAATCCATCCAAGACCCCTACTACACGACCTATCTCGAAGCGGAAAAGCGTTACCGCCGCTTCGTCTACGCGCACTACCTCACCATTCCGGAAGAAACACGCGACGCCATCGCCTCGCTAGGCAAGACCCGCCCCGCACAAAGCCTTTCCGAGAAACGCACACGTATCGACGCTATCCGCCATTTCTTGGAAACGAACTACACCTATACGAAAAATCCGGGCAAGACTCCCGCGGATAAAGACTTTATCTCCTACTTCCTGACCGAAAGCAGGAAAGGCTACTGCACCTCCTTTGCCTCTGCCGCCGTCATGCTGCTCCGCGCCTCGGGGATCCCGGCCCGCTATGCAGTCGGCCTTTCCGTAGACAGGGAAGATCTCCGGAATGCCCCTCTGACCAAGGAAGGGCTCCACGCCCTCTCCGTCAATGATCACCACGCCCACGCCTGGGTCGAAGTCTATGTCGATGGCCTCGGCTGGCGTCCCTGTGAAATGACCCCGGGCAGGGAAGGGGAGGAGAATCCCTTCCCCATCCCGCCTGACAAGCAGAAAAATGAACAGGGCGCGCCGGACAAACCGGCTGACGAGAAAAACACACGTGAGGAAGCGCCGAAGCAGCCGCCTGCGCCGCAGCAGCCACAACAGCAACCGCACCAGCAACCAGAGCAGCAGCCGCAGGGACAGCCCCCGCTCTCCCAGCCGAGGACGCCGGACGCCCCCGTTTCCCGCCCGCTTCTCCCGATGCTGCTTGCCTTCCTGCTCATGCTTGCACTTCTTTCCGCCTATCCGCTCTACCGCATGACAGCCGCCTCCCGCCTCCTCGCCAAAGCACTCACGGATGACGCCCACTTCAAGGGCCTCATCGCCTACACGGACCGACTCTCCCACTGGGCAGGCCTTCCGACCCGCGGCTCCTACGAAGACAGAAAATCCGCCTATGCCAAAGATCCGCGCTTTGCTGACTTTGTCCCCATGCTGACCCGCCTCGTCGCCGCTCGCTTCTCCGGAAAGCCCCTCACCAATGAGGAAAAGAAAATCATCCTCTCTATCGTGAAGCAGACAAGGGCTCGCTGTCTGTCCGGTCTCTCGACCTGGGAAAAATGGAAATTCCACTGGAAGAAATTGTGATCTGACAAGAATCCGACAGTAAGAATTGCAGAATACACCCCGCCATGCTAAAAAAGTGCTGTGAAAATAGGACTCCATTTTCACAGCACTTTTTGCTTGGGCTCATCATCCTTTTGATGGCACCATCTGCCGTAAGCGAAACAAGCCGGCTCTCTGCTCACTCAGGCGCAGCCGCTCCCCCGGCCTCCCCCCGAAGCGACTCGATGGTGAAGTCCATGAACCTGTCGCGGATGCTCCATGTCGGGCTTTTCATGCGGCAACCGAAAGAAATGCGGTACGCCGTCTCAGGCAGGGGAATATGCACCATGTCCGCTTTTCGGGTATCTAGCAGGGTGTGATGCAGCAGATTCTTCGGCGCAAACAAAGCGCCCACGCCTAAGAGGCAGAGATCGATCAACGTACCCATGTTATCCGAACGGACAACGATCTGCGGCGTGAAGGGTGCCGCGGCGAGGTATCGGGCTTCGACAGCACCCGCGATATTGTGGGGATTCGTGGTGATGAAAGGACAGGCAGCCAACCGGCTCATATCCGATAGCCGCGTGTCTTCCAATTCTCGGATGTCTGCCTCGGTCATGCCCGTGGTTTCTTTGAGCAGTTTTCTGGACACGAGAAAGCTGATCTCTTCCTGATAGATGGTCTTCACATCGATGCCGGGCGGAGCCTCCGTGAAATGGGCGATGGCGAGATCGATGTCTCCTTCCTGCAGCTGTTTCGTGAGACCTTCGTTGCTCCCTTCCACCAGGTCAAAAGTGACTTTGGGATGTTTCTCCCGAAAAGCGGCGATGAGCGTCGGCAGCAGATCACGTTCACGAACGAAGCCGACCCCGATTGTGAGATTGCCGGCTTCTTCATTCGCGATGTCTTTCAGCGTGCGGGAGAGGGCTTCCTCCCCGCGGCTGAACTGCAGGGCATAGGCATAGAAGACTTTGCCCGCATCGGTGAGCTCTAGCGGCACGTGGCGGATGAGAAATTTCATGCCCCACTCTTTTTCAAGGGCGGCCACGTTCGCAGAGAGGGTCTGCTGCGTCAGATGTAGCTTTTCCGCCGCACGGGTGAAGTTCTTTTCCCGCGCCAACATGATGAAGTAATTCAAGGATTGAAAGTTCATACATCCTCCTTTTATCACAAATATCTTTTGTGATATCTACCGTATAAAACAGTTAGACGTGGTTCTTTACTCGCATTATACTATGTGCAGAACGCGGGAACAAGAGATATCCCCAAGAAATAGTTGTTTACAGAAAGAAGGAACACCTTATGAAAAAGAATATCAATAAAGAAGTCCTTGCCGGTCTTACAAAACTCGCTGAAGAAAACAGTCTCTTCGGCTACCTGGCTGCAAAAAGAATGTACCGCGCGGACTGCGTCTGCCATCTTGTGAAACTCCCCTTTGATTTCAAAAAATGGTGATCCATCACTGCCTGCGCATCAGGCATTGTTTATTCACCTGCAGCGAAAACTTTCCGGAGACATTTCCCATACCGCTGTCTCCGGAAGGAAAGACTCCTTCCCTAGAAGGGTTGGAACCGCGAAAGAGGGTCCCGCTGCCGGCCATCTCTCCGGAGGACGAATACCCTCATTGCCAGACCGCTCAGACAGCGGACTCTCTCCCTGATCCCACCTGACACATCCATATCTCCCTCCAAAGGCTGCGAAATCTTTCCGTGGCCTTTTGATTTGGTCGATTTCCCCCTCTGCCCCTCTCTAAAAAGAGATCATGAAAAGCGCAGACGCCTTTCGCCCCCTTTTCTCTGCAAGGCGTCCGTTGTATACTGAGTAGATACATATAAAAACAGGGCAACAATCCATTGGGTAAGGACGGATAAACATGGTACTTTTAGAAATCTTATGGAATGATATATTTCCCCTCTTTGTCTTCATCGGCTGCGGCTGGTTTCTGGACAGTAAATTCAAGCTCGATATCTCCACGTACACGAAACTCACCATCTATGTAGTGCTTCCGTGCTTCGTGTTTTTCAGCATGTATAAATACCAGCCGTCACCTGCTGATCTGGCGCTGCTCCCAGCGGGACTCATTCTGCTCGCGCTTTCCTACGTGATCTCTCAGGGGATTTCCCATTTCTTTGCAGGAAATCCGATCAAGCGGTCTGACTTTTCGGCGGTCTCCACCTTTTCCAATGCCGGCCACCTCGGTGCCGCGCTGGTGGTCCTCGTCTTCAGCCACGCGCCCTTCGCCCTTGGCGGAGAGACACCCTGTCTGGATGAAGCCATGGGGAACATGGCTCTGCTCATGATCCTCATGAATATCGCCGCGAATACATGGGGCGCCGCACTGATCCGAAGAGAGAAGGAAAGTTTCAAAAACCTCTTCCTGATGATCCTAAAAGCACCTGTCCTCTATGCCGCCCTGCTCGCAGTCCTGGTCCGCATGAACGGCTTCTCTCTCGAAGGCACCTTCGTCTATCCGGTGCTGCACCACTTCACCGGCGCCTTCATCGTGCTTGTCACCATCACCATCGGCGTACAGCTTCACCGCACGCATCGGGTGCGTCTCAATGGATTCATGGCCGCCGCTGCGGCATTAAAGCTCATCCTTTCGCCGCTCCTCGCATTGCTTCTGCTCTCCCTTTTCGGCACATTCTCACCGATCGCTTCCCAAGTCTTTCTCATTTACGCTGCGATCCCCTCCTCCATCATGCTGGTGCTCTACGGCGCAGAGTATAGAGAACATCCAGCGCTCCTGACACAGGCGGTCATCCTGAGTATTCTGGCCAGCGTCTTCACCCTGCCGCTTGTCATTTACCTCGCAGGGATGCTTTTCCCGGTTCATCTGTAAGGAGGCAGCGTCATGGCATTTTTACAAATCATTTCTGATAATATCCTTCCACTTCTGGTCTTCGTAGCCATCGGCTATTTCCTGGACCGCCGCTTCACGCTCAATGTCACATCCCTCACGAAGCTCACATTCTACATCGTCCTCCCGAGCTTTATCTTCTATAGCATCTATGTAGCAAAAATCGACCTCACGATGCTGAATGTCTTCCTCATGTCTTTTGTGCAGATGTTCCTCATCGGATTCATCGCCTGGCTGGCAGGGAAAATGCGGGGCATGAGCGCCTCCAAGACGGAAGCCTTGAAAAACGGCACCATGTTTTCCAATAACGGAAACATCGGCATCGCACTCATCGCTCTGGTCTTTGGCAACGCGCCCTACCTCATCGATGGAGAGGCGCCCTATCTCGCAGAGGCCAGTGCCTGCGCGACCATCATGCTCGTACAGATGAATATGTCCCTCAATACCCTGGGACTCTATCAGGCAGGCAAAGGGAAGCTGACACCGCGAGACGCGCTCTCCGTCGTCTTCCATATGCCTGTCATCTATACACTGGTCACGGTCTTTGCTATCAAATTTTCAGGGTTTGACATGACACAGCTCTTCCTATGGCCGGTCTTTGAAAATTGTGCGAATGCTCTCGTCGCCATCGTCATGATCGCCCTCGGCATGCAGATCCACAGAAGCACCCTTTCCTTCGGCGATCTCGATGCCTGGATCGGCTGCTTCATCCGCCTCGTCATCGGCCCCATCTGCGGCTACTTCATGATTCAGGTCTGCGCCCTCATCGGTATCCATTTCTCTCCGGTCATCAATCAGACCATCCTCATCATGTCTTCTGTCCCCGCCCCCGTGAACTCCGTCCTCTATGCCGTCGAATTTCACAACTGCGAAGACTTCGCGACCGAGCTGGTCATGATGAGTACCTTCCTCTCCTGCATCACCATGACCAGCGTCATATACCTCGCCCGCATCCTCTTCCCGATCGGATGATGAGCGATAAAGCAAGCAAAAAAGGCTATGCCATCGTACTTCGATGGTCATAGCCTTTTTTGATGTCCCAGCCCCGAGAGCCGCCAAAGGGCGGGGAGATTCCCTCACGGCACGAACTTATACCCGACGCCCCAGATGGTCAGGATGTGCTTCGGATGCGCCGGATCTTCTTCCACCGCTTCGCGGATGCGATTGATATGGACAGGGACCGTAGCCGTATTGCCGAGTGAATCCATCCCCCAGATGCGCGTATAGAGAGTTTCCCGGCTGTACACCACATCCGGATGGAGCATGAGATATTCCAGCAGCTTGAATTCCTTATTCGGCAGCATCTTTTCCTCGCCACGCACGAAGACGCGGTGCGTATCCGCCTCAAGCGAGATATCCCCCAGCGTGATGCGCTGTCCTTCCTTCATCTTTCCTTTGAGACGTTCATACTGCGAGAGCTGCGACTTCACTTTCGCGACCAACACGCCGGGAGAGAAGGGCTTCTCGATATAGTCATCCGCACCAAAGCCCAGCCCCCGGATCTGGTCGATCTCCGTCCGCTTTGCCGTGACCATCATGATCGGGATGTCGAGCTTATTGCGGAGCTTTCGACAGATCTGAAAACCGTCCATCCCCGGCAGCATGACATCCAGAAGGATCAGATCATACTCGCCGGTCAGTGCTTCCGTCAGCCCCTTTATCCCATTGATTTCCACCGTCACCTGATATCCGCTGACTTCCAGATAATCCTTCTCGATAAAAGCAATGTCTTCATCATCTTCGATGATCAATATACGTGTCATGACCTTTCCTCCTTCGGAAAAGAAATCTGAACCAAAAGTCCATGCGGCGTTCGATTGGCCACAGACAGCGTGCCATGCATGAGTGTGACCGCCCGCTTGACGATGGCAAGCCCCAGCCCGCTCCCTTTATCCGTATGGCTTCTCGCCAGATCCGTCCGATAAAAGGCCTCCGTGAGACGAGCTAGCGCCTCCTCCGGTACGCCGCTCCCATCATCAGCGATCGAGAGATGGATCTCGTGAGCGACCGCCTCCACCGTCACAGCGATCCGCACCGTCTCTTCTTTTTTATACCGAATACTGTTCGTGATGAGATTCTCCAAGATGCGCTCCACGAGGAGCGTATTTCCCACCATTCTGTACACCCCTTTGCTTTCGATCCGGAAATCTGCCCCCTGCTTTTCCCAGAGGATCCGATTCTCATCAATGAAATTCGTAACCAGCCTCGAAAGGTCAAGCGGTACAAGCGTCAGCGCCTTCTCCCCCAGATCCATTTTCGTCAAAAGCTGCAGCTGATCGATCAGACGTCCCAAGACCTCCGATTTCTTCTCGATCACGCGCAGATAATGCTCCTCCTTTTCCGGCGTATCTGCCACATGGTCGAGAAGCCCTTCTATATAGGCGCGGATCGCCGTCAGCGGCGTACGGATATCATGCGAGATACTGGCGATGAGTTCCTTCCTTCGCGCCTCATCCTCTTCCCTCTCCCGAAGCGACGCAGAGAGCTTCTCCGTCATCAGATTGAACGCCGACAGCGCCGGTGTAAATTCATCCTTCCCCTCATGGGACAGACGGACGGAAAGATTTCCCTGCTGCACCTCGTGGGCCCCTCGCTCCAGCTCCTGCAAAGGCACCAGAATCCGCCGGACGATGAATCGCGACAGCCCATAGGAGACCAGACCGATAAAAATCACCAGCGAGATCACGATGAAGCGATTGCTCGCACGGAAGGCCGCCTCGATCGCCGCATCACTTCGGTTCACCGGCTTGTGAGAGAGCATGTAGAGATGGTACACATGTCCGGCGATCCTGTTACGCTCCATAAAAGAATACTGCCCCATCCGCGTTTCGCTGTACGTTCCATTGACCTCTCCCTCATCCAGCTCCTGCTGCACCTTCTGCCGCTTGAGGTCCTCTACCATCTGCTGATACACATCATTTCCATACTGCAGAGTGACCTCCCCATCCCGGTAGAGCACCACATACGACTGGATCGGATCCAGAATATCCAGTACCCAGTGATCCTCGAGCGACTCCTTCGAGTGCCGGATATGATGAAAGATCAAGGTCCTGACCACCTGGCTCATGACCTGAAACTGGAAACCACTCTCCGCCATCACATGATTCCCGCTCTTCGCATACAGGTACAGTCCGGAAAAAGAAGACACGAGTACAAAGAACGTCATCAAAAATGGCAGAATGCACATCGAGACGTGCGATAGGATAAGACTTCTCTTGATCGTCATAGGAACTCCTTCAAGTCTCAGGATCTCCGGATTTTATGAGGGGTGCGCCCCAAGCCCCCATTGAAGCTGACAGTCTTCTTTCCCGCCAAGAGGGGCTGCATGTTGCGATGCTCCTCCTTCTCCGCAGTGCCTTTATGCGATGCTGTCACCATAAACCTGAAACTATTTCCTCTTCATCATAAGCAATCCCATCTCATCTGGCAACTGGCATTCTCACAGTTTATCTTTCCTTTAAGCATTCCAACCGTTTTTGTAAAGCCTCCCAAGTAAGCTATAGTCATAGATATTCCCTATTTTGAAGGAGGCCCTATGTATACCACGCTTCGCAAGTACCCCTACCTCACGCTTCTTTTTATTTCCCTCTTTCTCTATCTCATCGGCAACCAGCTCCTTCCCGTCACCGACACCGCTGAGTCGAACTACGCTCTCACCGCCAAGGAAATGGTGCTCTCGGGTGACTGGATCTCTCCACAGATCTACGGGCACTACTGGTACGACAAACCGATCTTTTACTACTGGGAGCTGGCGCTTTCCTACACGCTCTTTGGTTTCAATGAAATGGCATCCCGCCTGCCCGCCGCCCTTCTCGGCAGTGCCTCCGTCCTCTTCACTTACTGGTTTGCCCGCCATGTCTACAGCGAAAAGATCGGCTGGCTCTCTGCCATCATCCTGGGTACCTCTGTCGAATGCTGGCTCCTCTCGAAAGCCATCATCACTGACACGACGCTCTTCCTCTTCATGAGCATGGCGATCGCCTTCTTCTACTTGGGCTATGCCGAAAACAGAAGGTACTACTACCTCTGCTACATAGCCGCCGCCCTTGCCGTCCTCACCAAGGGACCCATCGGTCTTCTTCTCCCCGGTCTTGCCGCCCTGCTCTTCCTCGCCTACAACAAAGACCTCAAAGAAATGAAGCACGTCCATCTCTTCTCCGGCTTCACCCTCTTCGCCGTGATCACCGGCGCATGGTACGGCACCATGTGCTACCTCCACGGCTCTGATTTTCTACTGAATTTCCTCGGTGTCCACAATTTCCTTCGCGCCACCGTCTCGGAGCATCCAAGCCAAAACAAATGGTATTACTACCTCATGATTTACTTCATCGGCTTTGCCCCCTGGAGCTTCTCGATCCCCTATAGTCTCACAAAAAAATGGAGATTCGGTGCGCTGGACTTCAGAAACGCATCGAATGTGACGCAGCTGCTCCTGATCTATTTCGTCGTCGTCAATCTTTTCTTTACACTCATTGCCACCAAGTACACCACCTACACATTCCCGGGCCTCTTCGCCCTTGCGATACTGACAGCCGTTCTCTACCAAGACCTCACATGGCGCTTTGAAAGGATCGGCTGCACAGCCATCGCCATCTACACTCTCCTTACTCTTTTCATCGCCCCCGGCATCATGCTTCATCGCTCCGGGAAGGAAGCCGGGCAGGCTCTCGCCCGGATGGACACCACAGGCAAGACCATCGCCTTCCTGCATGACTATCGCACCTCCACGGTCTTCTACAGCGGGCAAACGATCTACCGAGCCGAGCCTGCTCTCAAGATCGATGCCATGCGACCCGGCACCTTCTCTTGGAATGCGAAGAATGTCATGCCGTTCATCGCAGAAGAAGACCTTCTGCAGAGAGACAATGTGATCCTGATCACGCAGGACAAAAGCCGGGATCCCTACCTTGTCGCCTTCAAAAAGGCAAATAAGATGAGCGAGCTTCCCATCCCCGGCCTGTACGACTTCTGGATCTGCCTGCCTGCATGAGCTACCCCTTCGCCTGCATTCTCCGCCTCCGTCGCGGCTTCCTCTTTACTTTTTCGAAAAAATGCGATATACTATAAAGCATCATTTATGGCGGTGTAGCCAAGCGCTAAGGCGTGGGGCCTGCAAGCCCCTTATCCCCGTGTTCAACTCCGGGCACCGCCTCCAACCATCACACTCCTGCACTTGCAGGAGTTTTTTTTCTGCGGAATAGCCTGGTCTGCGATAGTGAAAGCATCGGCATCCGTATAGCCATAGTGGTAGTTGCCCTCCCATTTTCTAACGAAACGCACACGCTCTCAGACCGCATCCCCCGCCTCCTGCTTCTGCCGGCTGCGATGATGTGTATCCTGGTCGATTCCCTTCGGCTTGAAGACCATCAGCATGATCGAACCGGCAACAATTAGTACACCGCCCAACCATGATGCAGGCGCCATGATTTCATCCCAAAAAGCCCAGCCAAAAATGACATGAAACAAGATTTCACTATACATCAAAAAGGAAACGACCAGCGAATTGACATGCTGAAACGCCCATGTCATAAACATCTGCGCCGATAAGGCAAAAAGCCCCAGCCCAATGACAAAGAACCAGTCTCTCCCCTGCGGCAAGATCCATGACTCATTCCCGGAAATCGACAGCCCGACAAGAATGCTGAAAATCTGAAAATAAAAAACAATTTCTGTATTTGAGCGAAATCCTTTCTCTGCAAGACAGCTGATCACCACGTAAGCAGCTGCAGAAAAAAAGCCGCCGCCGATTCCAAAAAGCGTATACATATTAAATGCATTGAAATTCCAGATCCGCACCACGCAAAGGGTCCCGATCGCAATGGAAAGCATCCCAGGAATCGCCTGACGGGGAAGTTTTTCTTTCAAAAAAATCGGAGACAGGAGACACATAAAGAAGGCAGCGAGCTGTGAGAGGATTTGTGAATCCCCCAGCGTCAGCCCTTCTATAGACAAAAAATAAAAAAAGAGTGCAATGCTGCCAAAAAGCCCTCGAAGGCATAACATGCACTTATGCTTCCCTGAAAAGAAATGCTCCTTCGTCTGCAGGCAGAGGAGAGGAATAAAGAAAAGTCCTACGATCCCGCGAAAGAGCGTCATCTCTCCTGATGGCATCTCCGGTAGCCACTTGGCACAGGCTGACATGAAGGTGAAGGAGAGCGAAGCCAGTATCGTTGTCACGACCCCCATGGTAATGCTGCTGCGTTTTCGTTTCTTCGACCTCAAAGCCATTTTTAACCGTTTGAATGGCTGATATATCACACTCGGTTGTTCCATCAAATCTGCCTCTTTTCTTTCTGCTTTCTTGATTATAATGTTTGCATGAGAGCTGATTCAATGGACAATTTGTAATTTATGTGCTTTATTGTTCACTTTCTTTCATTTGTATTGGAAGTAAATAAGCAAGACCTTGCATGACTTCCCATAAAAAAAGAGGTCATCTTTGACTTCATCAAAGATGACCTCTTTTTATCCCTAGGGAAACACTGATTCAATCGTTGTCAGATTTTACTCTTGAATTTTTATGCATGGCGAGGAATAACCTGACGCGAATAGTGAGCTATTTAAGGAAGGCTATGACGAAGCTATGTATAAAAATTCTTGTAGAATCTGA